>JAUIME010000737.1 GCA_030433195.1 bacterium | reverse complement strand
TCTTCGCAGGCGCGTCGGACTCGTCGCTCGGATCGCTCTTCGGCTTGGTCTTGGTCTTGGTCTTGGATCGGGTCTTCGTCTTGGACTTCGTCGCCGACTTGTCGTGCGTCGGCGTATCCACGTCGACCTCGACCTCGACGTCGACGTCGAGGTTCTCTTCGATCTCGTGGTCGATGTCAAAATCGAAGTCGAGATCGAGTTCGTCGTCACGCTCGTGGCGGTGCCCGTGCCGCTCGTGGGCTCGCTCGAGCGCGTGCCCGATTTGCTCGTGCAGATCCTCGAGGATCGGGTGAAGCGCATGCTCGAGATGCTCGTGCACGCTCTCGAGCTCGGGCTCGACGATCGCCTCGATGATTTCGTGGAAGTGTTCGACCCGAGGCTCGACGATCGTCTCGACGATTTCGTGGACGTGCTCGAGACGCGGCTCGATGACATCCTCGTGAAGGTGTTCGAGCAGAGCTTCGTGGTTCCCGGCGTGCTCCTCGATGAGCCGCTCGATCTTGTCGACCTCACGGTCGACGATGCTCTCGATGAGATGTTCGAGTCCGTCGATCTCGGGTTCGATCCGACGCTCGATCGTCTCTTCGATGCGCTCGATGCGCGGCTCGACGAACTCTTCGACGAGGGTCTCGATGTTCTCCATCTCGGGTTCGATGACCTCTTCGATCACCTCTTCGATTTCCTCGACGAACTCTTCGATCTCTTCCTCGTCGAGCCCCTCGAGCCGATCGACCATGGCCGAGATCCGGGGTTTCGCTTGCTCGATCTTCTCGAGATGCTCGGCGATCGCGCGCTCGATCTGCGGTCCGAGGTCCTCGAGCTCGGGCCCGAACTCGGCGAGCTGCTCGTCGAGAAGCTCGAGGTGGGGCATCAACACTTCTTCGATCTCGACGTCGATCTCGGCGAGGGCGTCCTGTAGCTGAGAGTCGAGATCAGCGATGCGGTTCTGCACCTCGTCGGAGACGTCGGCGCGGTCGCGCGACGAAGATCGCCGTCGTCGGTCGCCTTGGTCGGAACGCTCTCGGCGTTCGATGCGATCCGCCGAGTCGGCTCGCTCGCGACGGTCCACGCGCTCTCGGATCACGCGCTCGCGCCGATCCGCACGGTCCGCCCGTTCTTCACGGTCGGCGACAGCTCGCCGCGACGCACGATCGCGCATCCGACGATCCGTCGCTTCGCCGAGGACGGCTTCGACGGTGCGCTCTTCGCCCCGACGCAGGATCCGCAGCCGAAGCGTGTCGCCGCTGCGCTTGCCGGCGATGCGCTCGCGCAAGGAGTCGATCGTAACGGGATGGCGTTCGTCGATACGAACGATCATGTCGTGGACGCGCAAACCCGCGCGCTGCGCCGCGCCACCGGGCGCGACCGCGGTGACGGTCAGCGCGGTGTCCGGCTCGAGGCCGAAGTGAACGGCAAGTGCGGGTTCGATCGGCTCGGCGTTGATGCCGAGCTTCAGCGGCTCGCGTGCGTCGGCGTCTTGCAGGATCATGCCCGTCAACGACGGCTTCGGTGCGTCGGCCGTCGCGCCTTCGCAGGCATCTTCGTTCTCGGGCGGGCACGGCGTCGCGACGACCGCACTGACGCCCGGTCCTGCGAGGACGACCAGGGCGAGGCAGCCCGCCGCGAGCAATCCACGGAGCGGCCGCGGCAGCGCGCGGTGACGGGCGGGACGTTCGAGGAGTCGCGTCACGCGACGCACGAGCGTCGACGGTCCCGAGTCCGCCATGCCGGCAAGGAGCGCGGGCCGGGTGGGCCGGTCGATCCAGCCGGCGACCTGGGCGAGGCACTTCGCGAGCGTCACGCGACGCCCCGTGTGCTCGACCGCCCAGTCATCGCATAGATACTCGGCATTCTCTTGCATTCGGTGTCTCCCGATTCGGTTCAGGGGTTGGAAGAAGAACAGCCTCTCCACGATCGCGCCGATCATCAGCCATGCGGGATCGCGCCGAACGACGTGAGCCAGTTCGTGCGCCAGCATGCTCTCGAGTTGAGCGGAGTTCAGCTCGCGAAGTGCGCGCTCCGGCAAGCAGATCTCCGACCACCCGACGGCGACCGGGCCGCGCAGCCCGGACGATTGGGTGAGGCGTACTCTCGGTCTTTCGAATCCGGCGCGACGCTGCAGCTCTTCGAGCGTCGCGACCAGAGAGGGATCTTCGATGTCTCGGCGAGCGCCGAGGCGCCGCGGAAGGGCGAGTCGCAAGCGCACGAGCCCGGCGACCGCGATACACGCGACGAGCGCCCAAGCCGCGACACCGGCCGAGCGAGCGCGTCGCCAGCCGGGCTGTACGGGCGCGATGGAGGTGTCGGTATCCGACTCGCTCATCGCCGTGAGCGTCGAACTCGCCGTGTCTTCGCCGAACTCGGCGTCTGTATCGCCAGGGAGTTCGACGACCGTTCGACGAGCGTCGCGTTCCGGCGCGAGAAGACCGAATCGCGAAGCCGCGTCGCTCGCATCTCGAGCTCGATCGATTCTTGGCGAGTCCGCTCGTGTATCGACGTCGATCGCGTCGCCGTCCTCCTCACCGAGCTTGTCGACCGAGGAATGGGCGGCGACGTCCACCTGCTCGTGCACGGTCTCGACGAGGCGGGGCAGGCCGCTCGTCTCGGTCGCGCGTTCGTTGCCGACGTGGATCTCGAACGCGGACACCCCGCTGCCGGTCGCGAGCTGGAACGACGCGGTCACGATCCCGCCGACGAGCGCGGACTTCCAAAGCGTGTCCTGCCACGAGGGGGAACGGACCGCACCGACTCGAACGAGCAGCCAAACCGTCCCGAGGAGCAGGGTACTGTGAAGGGCGTACGTCGCGAGCCATGCCGCCGCGCCCTCGATCGTAGGGATCATCGATCCGGGAATCACGCCCTGGAGTAAAATCGTTTCGAGCATCATCGGGTCGCCT
>JAUIME010000736.1 GCA_030433195.1 bacterium | reverse complement strand
TGTCGAGGGATTCGGGCGCCGATCGTTGCAGCATCGCGACCCAAGGAAGCTCGGACTCGTGCACGATCCAACAGCGCGCTCCGGGCGTTGCGTGCGAGCGGGGCTCGGCGTCGGGCGCGAGCGACGGCCCGGTCGCCGACACGAGCACGGCGATCAAAAGCAGGAACGCGAGCAGCAAGCAGGCCGGCGCATTGCGCGACAGACGCTTCGCGTCCTTTCCGAGCAGAGCGATGAGGATCGAGGCGCGCATCAGTCGTAGGCCTGCCCGGTCAGCTTGCGAAACACGTCGGCGAAATCGAACTCGATCGAATGAACGCGGACGGGATCCTCGGTCGCGAGCAACCGCGCGGCGCGCTCGCGTTCCTCGGGCTGGTCGAGATCGAGAAGCTCTCGTCGAGCGGATCCGTCGCGATCGTAGTGCACGGACACGCGCCGCTCGGCGTGCGTCGCGACGAAGTTCGCGGGCGTATCGCAGGCGACGAGCCGACCGCGGCACAGCAGCGCGACGCGATCGCAGATCGCCTCGACTTCGTCCATGTCGTGCGTCGTCAGGAAGACCGTGGTTCCCTCGTCGGCGAGCTCACGCAGGAGATCCCGCACGCGTTCGGTGGAGTGCGCGTCGAGGTTGGCGGTCGGTTCGTCGCAGTAGAGGATCTGCGGGCGGTGCAGGATTTCACGGGCGATGAGGAGCTTGCGCTTCATCCCCTTCGAGTATCCGCGGACCGGCAGCGATCCGGCTTCGTCGAGCTCGAGCCGCCGGAGCGACTCGTCCGCCCGCGAGCGGGGGAGCCCGTAGAGGCGTGCGAAGAATCGCAGGTTCTCGAGTCCTGTCAGGTCTTCGAAGTGGTTCTCCGTGTCGGGAACGTAGCCGAAGAGCGAGCGTACGCGATCGAACTCGCGCGGCAGCTCGCATCCCGCGACCCGCACGTCGCCGGACGACGGGCGCAGGCCGCCGACGAGGACGCGGATCGTCGTCGTCTTCCCGGCGCCGTTCGGTCCGAGGAATCCGAACAGCTCGCCGCGGCCGACGCGCAGGTCGAGGGCGTCGACCGCGCGGAAGGAACCGTAGCGGACCGTGAGGCGTCGAAGCTCGATCGCGGCGGGAGTCATGGCGCGGAGTATACCCGATGCGAACCGACGCTGCCGCCCGCAGCGAGGCGGACAAGGGCTCGCGGTTGACCTCGCGGTCCGGCGTCTGGTCAGATGGTGCGCTTGTCGGTCGTGAACGGCCGTTGAACCGAGGAGGGTTGCGTGGAATCCGAGAGTGAAGCGAAGGGTGGCGGGGCGCCGCGGCATCCGAGGGCGGGCGACGCGGGTCCGAGCGCCGAGGATCGCGCGCGAACCGTCACGCGCTGGCTGAATCAGCCGCCCGAGGCGCGTGAGGTCGAGGATCTGTGGCCGCTCGTGTACGACGAGCTGCGCGAGCTGGCGCGGGCCCGGATGGCGCGCGAGGCGCACGAGCATACGCTCCAGGCGACCGTGCTCGTCCACGAGGCGTACTTGCGTCTCGTCGGCGAGGCCGCGCCCGAGTGGAACGGGCGCGGCCACTTCTTCGGCGCCGCGGCGCTCGCCATGCGGCGGATTCTCGTCGAGCAAGCGCGCCGTCGCAAGCGGCACAAGCGCGGCGGCGATCGCAAGCGCGTCGAGTTGGACGACGCCTGTGCGGCGATCGATCCTCCCGGCGAGGACGTTCTCGCGGTCGACGAGGCGCTGCGCGAGCTCGAAGCCCGGGACGCTCGCAAGGGCCGGATCGTGAACCTACGGTACTTCGCGGGCCTGACGGCCGCCGAGACCGCCGAGGTCCTCGGAGTCTCGATCGGGACGATCGAGCGCGAGTGGCGCTTCATCAAGGTGTGGCTGCGGGATCGGCTCGACGAACCCGATTAGAAGTTCTCGGCATTTTCGTTGAGGGTTTGCGCCGCGGACGGCGCACGAGAGGTCGAGCGGACGATGGTGTCCGCCCCGATCGAGTCTTGCGGCGGCCCCACGATGATGTCGAATGCCGAAGTGACCCTGATGAGTGATCACGATTTCGAACGGATCGAGGCGCTGTTCCAGGCGGCGGCCGATCTCGCTCCCGACGCGCGGGAGGCCTACCTCGATCGAGAATGCGGCAGCGCGTCCGAGATCCGCGCGGCGGTCGAGAGATTGCTCGCCCGGCTCGACGAGGGGGCGTCGCTCGCGGGGCCTCCGCGGGCCGACGCCGGGTCGCTCGCGGCCGCTGCCGTGGCCGAAGGCCCCGGTGCCGTCATCGATCGATACAAGCTGCTCCAGGTGATCGGCGAGGGTGGTTTCGGCGTCGTCTACATGGCCGAGCAGCAGTCACCGGTCGTGCGGAAGGTCGCGCTGAAGATCATCAAGGCGGGCATGGACACGCGCGAGGTGGTGGCGCGGTTCGAGGCCGAGCGCCAGGCGCTCGCGCTCATGGACCACCCGAACATCGCTCGCGTGCTCGACGGCGGTGCGACCGCGTCCGGCCGGCCGTACTTCGTCATGGAACTCGTCCGCGGTGTCGCGATCACCGAGTACTGCGACAAGAACGAGCTGTCGACGACCGAGCGCCTCACGCTCTTCCGGAAGACCTGCCACGCCGTGCATCACGCGCATCAGAAGGGGGTCATCCACCGCGACCTCAAGCCGTCCAACGTGCTCGTCACGCTGCACGACGGCGAGCCGATGCCGATGATCATCGACTTCGGCGTCGCCAAGGCGATGCACGGTCGGTTGACCGAAAAGACGCTATTTACGCGCTACGAGCAGTTCATCGGGACGCCGGTCTACATGAGTCCCGAGCAGGCGGAGCTCTCCGCGCTCGACGTCGACACGCGCACCGACATCTACTCGCTCGGCGTGCTGCTGTACGAACTGCTCACGGGGACGACGCCGCTCGATGTGACGACGC
>JAUIME010000735.1 GCA_030433195.1 bacterium | reverse complement strand
CGTTGATGAGCGTGCTCTTGCCGACACCGGTCCCGCCCGCGAGCGCCACGGTGAGCACGGGTTCGGCCGTGCCGAGGAACCGCGCGCCGACGCGATCCGCCGCCTTCTCGAGACGCGCACGATCATCGGTTCGGATCGAGAGCGCGCGCGGCGAGCGTAGCCGCTCGCGAAGCTCGTCGAGCGATCGTTCGACCGCCCCCTGCCCGGGCGCGAGCACGTCGAGTCGTTCGTCCTTTGCGTCACCGCTCACGGTTGGCCCCCCTTCGCCACACGACGTGCCGATGCCGCGACGAGCGCGAAGTCTTCGCTCGCCCGCCGGATGTCCTCGCGATCGAACTCGGCGTGAAACAGATCACGAACCGGCGCGCGCAAGTGTTCGAGCGCGATCGCCTCGATCGCGCGGAACTGCGACTCCTTCAATCTCGCCTCCTGATGGCGCAGGTATTGTTCCATGCCCGCTTCGAAGAGCGTCCGGCGGACTCCGGCCACGGCCGGGCCCAAGATCGCGTCCGACCAATTGATGCCGCCCGACTTCACCACGAGCACGATGGCCGCGGTGTCGACCGCGAGGTTCGCTCCGCGCAGCGTGTTCAAGAGCACGGGCTTCTCGCTGATCGCGCGGTAGATCTCTTCGGCGCGCTCGCGGATCTCGGCTTCGATCTTCGGACGGTACTCGCCGTAGCCTGTCTCGAGCGCGCTCGCGAGCCGGTCGATGCACTCGGCCGACCCGAGATCGCGCGCGATCTTGGTCCACATCGGATGCCCGTCGCGTTCGGCGAGGTCTTCGCACTTGGCGCGCAGCGTCGCGAGCCACGCGTCGAACCGCGCGGCGACGACCTCGTGCTCGGGCGACGGCTTGGGCGGGGCCGCCTTCGGCCCGCGGACCACGCGGCGCACGAATCGCGTGAGCGTGTGCAGCGGCAATCGCACGACGTCGCGCAGCGCCCGCACGAGCTCGCCGACGCCCGGCACTTCGAGGCGGTCCATGAGCCGCACGAGCGTCTGGTTGAAATCGCCGTAGCGCTCGCCGTTCAGATAGTCGCTGCGATAGCGGTCGAGAAACTCATCACGCGTGACGGTCTCGACGATCGCCTCCCAGCGCGCGGCCGCCTCGGCCTCGGCCGAAAGCGGCGCGAGCAACGCGTCGAATCGTTCTTCGAGGAACCGCACCGCACCCGCGAGCGCGGTGCGCTTTCGTTCGAGCCCGTCGCGTGTCTCTTCGGCGACCGCCCGCCGGAACGCGGCGGCCTCGTCGGTGCGCAGCAGCGCGGCCACGCGCGATTCGGGATTCCCTTCGCGCACGAACGGCACCGCATGAAAACGATCGGCCGGGACGTCCGACTCGAGCTTCGCGCGGATGTCGGCGAGCAGCGCCGCACCGCCGGCCACCTTGTTGACGACGACGTGGATGCGCGCGTCGGCCCGCGACACCATCGCGAGCAACGTCGCCACGCGTGCGTCGGCGTACGATTCATCGGTCACGGCGAGCAGGATCACGTCGGCGAGCGCGACCGCATCGAGCACGGCCGACATCCAGTAGCGCGCTTCTTCGGTCGAGAAGTCGGGGACGTCCCAGAAGACGGCCGTCGTCGTCGCGGGCGACGCGTCGGCACCGGCGCACACGTGATTGGGATCGAGCCGCGCGAACGCGGGCCGATACCCGTTCGCTTCGAGATCGGCGTCGTCTTGCCGCGGCGGATGCTGATCGTCGTAGCGTCGATAGCCCTCGAATCGACTCGGGAAGTTCGTGAGCCACGCATCGCCGAGCGACGCGAGCTGATACGCCTCGGGATGCTGACTGAAGCGCGCGGTCACGTTCATGCCCGCGGCACTACGACCGAGCAGCAGATTCAGCAGCGTCGACTTCCCGGAGTTCGTCCCGCCGAACAACGACACGTGAACCGGATCGGTGTCGAGCCACGCCGGATCGAGCGCGGGGCGCACGCGCATACGCAACAGCGATGCCGCGTACAGGTGCAGCGGCTCGGCGACCGCATCGTCCATCGCACGCCGACGCTCGTCGGCATCGCGAGCCCGCTCGATCCACGCGAGCACGCGATCGCATGCCGCGAAGCGATCGGGCTCCCCGGCCGCGGACGCGGCGTGGGATTCGGACGAAGCTTCAGGACTCGTCGACATCATGGACATCCTGCATCGGTCGGCAATCGGTCCTCGGCCGAAGCGGCCGCATCGCGTCGGAGCGGAACCCTACGGATTCGTCGACCCACCGAGGATATCCGAGAGTATCATCCGGAAGTCGTCGATTACCCGCATCGTCGCAGATCCGTGAAGCGTCGCGTCAACGAACGAGTCGAGCCCCGGGGTACCGCGCGACGAGGACCCGTGCCGCCTCGGCATCGACCAGCGAGACGGCCGACGCCAGCGCGTCCGCGAGCATCCCGGTCGGTGCGATCACGGTCACCGATCCGCGATCGACGAGCGCCTCGCCCGAACGCGGATCGACGAGATGCGAGCGGCGGCCTGCCGGCGTGTCCACCCCTTGCACGCTGTCTCCCGACGTCGCGATCGCGGCATCGACGATCTCGAAGGCGAGGTCACTGTCGGCGACCCCGACGCGCCACGCGGTGCGATCCGGAGGCGGCGCACCGACGACGATGTCGCCCCCGAGATCCACGAGCGCGCGTGAGAGTCCTCGTTCGCGAAGCGCACCCATCGCCTCGTCCGCCGCGAAGCCCTTCGCGATCGAGCCGAGATCGAGCTGCATTCCCGGTTGCGCGAGGCGGACCGTTCGCGCGGGCTCGTCGAACTCGATCGCACGCCAATCGACACGTCGCCGCGCCGCCGCGAGCGCCGCCGGATCGGGCACGCGTCCGGCCCGAATCGCCTCGCGCCACAGCCGTGTGACGGGTGCCGCCGTTACGTCGTACACCCCGTCGGTGTGCCGCGCGAGCTCGATCGCGA
>JAUIME010000734.1 GCA_030433195.1 bacterium | reverse complement strand
CGGCCCGATGCCCGCGTCGATGCGCTCAAGCAGCTCCCGTCGCTCATCGAGCAGTGGAAGCCCGCGATGGCGTGAGAGGGCAGCTTCGGTCTACTCGTGGCGTAGCGCGTCGATCGGATCCATGTTCGCGGCGCGCCACGCCGGGTAGATGCCGAAGATGATGCCGACGGCGGCCGAGATGCCGAAGGCGAGCATGAGCGTCGGCGCGGTGACGACCGTCGCCATGTCGGCGAAGTGCGTCACGAGCTTCGGGACGAGCACGCCGAGCCCGATCCCGAGCAGCCCGCCGGTGACCGACAGCACCATCGTCTCGACGATGAACTGCGTGATCACCTGCGACTTCTTCGCGCCGAGCGCGCGGCGGATGCCGATCTCGCGTGTGCGCTCGGTGACGGTGGCGAGCATGATGTTCATGATGCCGATGCCGCCGACGAGCAGCGAGATCCCCGCGATCGAGCCGAGCACGATGTTGAAGATGCGCTGCGTCTCGCGCGCTTGCGCGAGCAGCTCGAGCGGCACGATCACTCGCACGTCGTCCTTCTTGTGGAACTGATCGATCGTCGAGCGCACGACCTTTGCCGTCGCCTCGACGTTGCGGATGTCGTTGACCCGCACCTGCAGCTCGTGCAGCTCGACGTACTCCGTTTCACGCGAGCCCGAGGACGACTTCGTGTTGTACTCGCCGAACCATGTGCGCGCGGTCGTGATCGGGATGAACATGAAGTCGGTGAGACGGCTCGCTTCCGATTCGCCGCCGCCACCGCTCTGCGTGGCCGCCGTGCCCTTGGGCTCCATGACCCCCGCGACGCGGAAGTAGTCGCTGCCGACGCGGATGATCTGGCCGATCGGATCCTCGAACAGGAACAGCGTCCGCGCGACCGAATCCCCGAGCACGCAGACGTTGGTCTTGTTGTCGAAGTCGATGTGGGTGAGGAATCGTCCCTCGGCGACCTCGTGATTGGCCACCTCGGGATACCACGGCACGGTTCCGATGACGCGGCACGTGACCTTGCGATCGCGGAAGCGAACGTCCTTCTGGTTCTCGCGCATGCGCACGAGCACGTCGACCGTCGGGATGTTGAGCCGCTCGGCGTCTTCGTACGTGAGCCCGTACATGATGACGCGGCTCGTCTGGTTGGTGCTCGTCTGGTCTTCCGTGGGCTTCACCGAGCGCACGATGATGTTGCTCGCTCCCATGCGCTTGATCTGGTCCTGCGCTTCTTGGCTCGCGCCTTCGCCGATCGAGAGCATCGCGATCACCGAGCACACGCCGAAGACGATGCCGAGCATCGTGAGGCCCGAGCGCAGCTTGTGCAGCAGGAGGCTCTTGAGTCCGAGCTTCACGATGCGGATGAAGCGCATGGAGATCATGCTCGTCCGCCCGCCGTGGTCGAGGCGCCGCGCCGCGTGAGCGACTCGATCTTGCCGTCGCGAAGGCGCATCGTGTGCTCGGCGAGCTCCGACATGCCCTCGTCGTGCGTCACCACGATGAGCGTCTTGCCGCGCTCGTTGAGCCCGATCAAGACGTCGAGGATATCGCGCGCGGTGCGCGAGTCGAGGTTCCCGGTGGGCTCGTCGGCGAGCAGGATCAGCGGATCGTTGGCGAGCGCGCGCGCGATCGCGACGCGCTGCTGCTGCCCGCCCGAGAGTTCGGTGGGGCGGTGCGAGAGTCGATCGCCGAGGCCCATCATCGTGATGAGCTCGACGGCACGCTCACGGCTGTCGCGCGGCGCGAAGCCCTGGTAGAGCAGCGGCACCTCGACGTTCTCGACGATCGTGAGCTGCGGGATCAGGTTGAACGACTGGAACACGAACCCGATGCGCGCGCCGCGGATCTCGCTGAGCGTATCGTCGTCGAGCGACGAGATCTCGGTGTCGCCGATCCAATACTCGCCCTCGGTGGGGCGGTCGAGGCAGCCGAGCAGGTTCAGGAGCGTCGACTTGCCCGAGCCGGACTGGCCCATGATGGCCCAGAAGTCGCCCTCCTCGAAGCGTGCCGACACGCCGTCGAGCGCACGGACGACGTTGTCGCCCATGCGATAGTGACGCTTGACGTTTTCGATCCGCGCGACGGCTGCCATCGTTTTCTCCGCTCCTCGCTTACTCGCCGCCGCCCGATTCGCCACGCGAACCGCCACGGCGTCGTCCGCCGTCTTCGCCACCGCCGCCGCGACGTTGCTCGCCGCCACCGCGTTCGAAGCCGCCGCCTTCGCCACCCGGTCGGCCACCGCCGCCGCTCTCGCTACCGAAGCTGCCGCCTTGGCCGGCGTTCTGCATTGCCGATTGCATGCGTTCGCGTTGTTCGGGCGTGAGGCGCGACATGAAGTCGTTCATCGCGCGGCGTCGATCCTCCGGCGAGAGCCGCATCGAGGCGGCGCGCTTCTCGCTGTCGGGCAGCGCCTGGTACTCCTCGTACGTCAGCGTGCCGCCGCCGCCATCGCCTGCGTCGTCGTCCTTCTCTTCGATCTCGGGGAACTCGTCGTCCGAGGGGGCGTCGTCGGCCAGGTTCGATTCGACCTCGGGGACCTCGATGTCTTCGGATCCTCGCGGCGGCGCGAGCGCGACCTTGTCGCCTTCTTCGAGTCCTTCGACGATGTGGATGAGCTTGTCGTTGTGCAGACCGACTTGCACGGGCTTGGCGACGATGCCGTTGGCGGTCTTCACGTAGCAGAAGCTCGTCTTGCCCTTGCGGAACACGGCCTGGATCGGGATGAACAGCACGTCTTCGAGCGTGTCGACTTCGATCTCGACGCTGCACGACATGCCCGGCTTGAGCCTCGTCGTGTCGCCGCCGAGTTTCACTTCGGCGCTGTAGACCTTGAGGTCGGGGTTCATCCACCACTGCGCGCTGTCGGGCAGCGGCGCGACGAACTTCACGCGCGCGGGGAACACCTCGTCGGCGAACGCATCGACCTTCACGTAGGCC
>JAUIME010000733.1 GCA_030433195.1 bacterium | reverse complement strand
GCGGTGCGACGAGTGCGCAGACCCGCTCGAAGATCTTCGCGGCGGCGGCTCCCGCAAGCTGCTGGAACACGATCGACCGCAGCAGCATCTCGTAGGCGCCGCCCTCGTCCGAAACGTCGAGCCGCAGAGGACCGACGGCTTCCACGAGCCGCCCCATCACGGGATCCGCCGCCGCGAGAGCGCGGCGCGCCGTCACGCGGCTCCACGGTCGCTCGAGAACGACGCCCTCGATCCCGAGCAGTCGCGCCTTCGAATCGACGCCTCCCGGTGCCGAGAAGCCGCCCGGGCGGCCGCCCGCCGCGAGCACACGATGACACGGCACGAGGATCGGGACCGGATTGGCCGCCATCGCGCCACCGACCGCGCGCGCCGCATCAGGGGCCCCCGCGCGCGCTGCGAGCTCGCCGTACGAAACAGTCTCTCCCGGACGCACGGTTCGAGCCGCTTCGTACACGCGCCGCCGAAACGCCGGCACCCCTTCGAGATCGACGGGCTCGTTCTCGAGCCGCACGCGGCGATTGCCCTCGAGGAGCTTCGCGATCCGATCGGCCGTCCGCCGCACGCGAGCCGGGGGGTCCGCCGGCTGGAACCCGAGCTCCCGCGCCCGACGAGACGGGAGATCCGCCTCGTCGCTACCGGGCAGCAGGACGCGCGAAATCCCCCGCGAGGTCCAGCCGAGCGCGATTTCGCCTATCGTCGTCGGGAAGGACGACGTACCCGTTGTCTCGTGTTTCGCCATGGTTCCTCTCCGTCGGAGCTGTCGCGAACGCCGTCGAGCCGTCAGGGCCGAACTTTCCATTGTAGGACCGGATCTTCGAAGAACCAGGCCTCGCGAGGCGTTGCAGCGCACGCGCCCCCGCGCGGGATCGGCACGCCGAAGAGCGACACGATGTCTTTAGCAGGCTGCTAGAATGGTGTGACTCGGGCCGGTCCTCGAAGCCCGCCAGACGTGTCACTCGGCGAGTGGCAGGACCCGAAACGTGAGAAAATCGACAAGATGCGGAGCCTATCGATGCCCAGATCTTCCCTTTTGACGTGGATTCTCGTCGCGTTTGCCGCATTCGCGGCCGGAATCGCCCCCGCCGGTGCCGAGAACGAGAAAGTCGCCGGGCCCTGGCCCGCGTTCGACGAGGAGTCGAAGGTCGGCATCCTGGCCCGGTTCACGCCCGAGCGTGTCGAGCCCGGCCAAACGGCGACGCTCGAAGTGCGCGTCACGACGGCTCCCACCTGGCACATCTACGCGCTCGAGGGCGTCGACGGCGGACTGCCGACCACGCTCGATCCGATCCGCATGCCGCAGGCCTGGAAGCCCGGCAAGTGGACCGAGCCGACGCCGCATCCCGTCGTCATGCCCGGCATCGATCTGCCGCTCATGACCCACGAGGGGGAGATCCTCTTCACCCGATCCATCGAGATTCCGGCCGACTTCCCGGCCGGCGAGTACGAGATCGACGGCAAGATGGCGTATCAGGTCTGCACGAACCAGACCTGCCTCATCCCCACCGACATCGCCTACGCCGCGACGCTCGCCGTCGGTGGCGCGCCCGCCGCGGAAAGTGGAGATGCCACGGGCGACGGCGGTGAAGGCGAAACGACCGCGACGGTCGTCGAGATCGAGATCGACTCCGATCACAACTTCGGCGCTGCGCTCACGGTCGAACCCGCGAAGGTGACACCCGGCAAGGAAGCGTACCTCCAGGTCCACATCGAGGTGATTCCGGGCTGGCACGTGTACTCGCTGCAGTCGAACGACCCGAACGTCTTCACCACCAAGCTCGGCTTCGACACGCTCCCCGAAGGTCTCTCGTGGATCGAGGGCAAGGGATGGAGCGGCCCGGATCCGAAGCTCTACTTCCAACCCGGGGTGCCGCCGGTCTACGTCTACGAAGGCCGCGTCACGTTCACGCGGCCGGTCCGCGTGGCCGACGACGCCGCGACGGGCGACCTCACGATCGAAGGCACCATCTCGGCCATGGCTTGCGCCGAGCAGTGTCTGCCGCAAGGACACATACCGGTCTCGACGTCGCTCACGATCGACCCCGAGGCCGTCGAGACCGCGCCGACGGTCGCGTACACCGAGACCGAGTCGCTCACCACCGACGGCGACGCGAGCGTCGGCGGCGCCGCGGCCGCGAACGAAGGACTGCTGCGTCTCCTCATCACGGCCGTCCTCGGGGCGATGCTCTCGTGGATCATGCCGTGCGTGTATCCGATGATCCCGATCACGATCTCGTTCTTCGGCAAGGTCGCCGAGGAGAAGCACGCCAACAAGGTCGCGGTCGCGTCGTCGTACGGGCTCGGCATCGCGGGCACGTTCATCGTCATCGGGCTCGCCGTCGGACTGCTCACGATGTTCGTCGCCGAATCCGACCGCTCGGGCTACGCGAGCCTCGGCAACGTCATCGCGACCAATCCGTGGATCAACCTCGTGATCGGCGTCGTGTTCGTGCTGTTCGCACTGTCGATGTTCGGGCTGTTCACGATCCAGGTGCCGGGCTGGTTGCTGTCGAAGACCGATTCCGCGGGCCGCGCGTCGGGGAGCGCCCACGTCGGCGCGGTGTTGCTCGGCATCACGTTCGCGCTCGCATCGTTCACCTGCACCGTCCCGGTCGTCGGGCTCTTGCTCGCGACCGCCGCATCGGGAACCGCGTCGGGGCTCGCGAGCAGCTTGCTCGGGATGACGATCTACGGCGCGGTGTTCGCGGCGCCCTTCGTCGTCTTGTCGCTCTTCCCGTCCGCCCTTTCGAACCTGCCGCGCGCCGGCGGTTGGATGGAAACCGTGAAGGTCGGGTTCGGGTTCCTCGAGCTCGGCGTCGCGATCAAGTTCTTGTGGGTGCCCGATCTCGAATGGGGGATCGGACTGCTCAGCCGTCCGGTCGTCCTCGCGCTCTTCATCCTCATCGGCATCGCCGCGATCGCGTACTTCC
>JAUIME010000732.1 GCA_030433195.1 bacterium | reverse complement strand
ATCACCTCGACGGCCTGTACTTGCTCGTGTCCTTCGCGTTGCCGTGGATGCCGGTCTCGCGCGCATTGTCGATCGATCGTCTTCGCGCCGGCGCGAACGCGCCGCCACCGGTCGCGAGCCCCGTCGCGTGGGTCTTTCTCGCACTTGTCGTGTCGAGCATCTATTTCGATTCGGCGTTGTGGAAGCTGTCGTCGCGCATGTGGATTGCAGGGCTCGGGTACTGGACGCCCGCCACCCAACCGTGGGACGCGCTCGTCTCGATGCCGTGGACGCTCGACAGCGTGCTCGTCGCGAAGACGTTCGGGTACGTCACGATTCTCTTCGAACTCGCGTTTCCCGTTCTCGTCTTCGTCCGCCGATGCCGGGTTCCGCTGCTCGCGATCGCGGTGGCGTTGCACGTCGGGATCGGGACCGTGATTCCGTTGCCGCGCTTCGGGCTGCTCATGATCGTGTTGCTCGCGGGGTTGCTGCCACCCGAGTGGTTCACGCGGCGCCGGAGCGAACGGGCCGCGGTCGCGCGTTCACGGACGGCGTGCGAACCGTGGGGCGCTTCATGGTCGCGCCGTACTCGTGCGATCGGCGTCGCGTCGTTCTTCGGCGTGTGGGGGATCGCGTTCACGGCCGGGCTCTCCGAGCCCGTCGCGACGCTCGCGCGGTATGGCGTCGGGGGCGTCGAGCGGGAATTCGTACCGCCGCCGTCCGTGCGATCGCAGGACACATGGGCGAAGGCGTATCGAGCCGGGATGGGCTGGACGTACCGCATGCTCGGGGCGCGGTCGCATCCCATCTTTCTCGATCGGCAGTTCTGTGACTACACGGAGGAGACGCGAATCGTCTATCGCCGCGACGGTGTCGACGAAGTCGGGACGCGGATCGACGGCGCGGTGCGCGATCGTCTGTTCCTGCCGTGGACGTATCGAACGATTCGTCCGCGACTGCCACGCGCTCGCGTCGAGGTGCAGCTGCGCCGGTATGTCGCGTACTGGGTTCAGCGGCGCGGCCTCGACCTCGGAGTGGGATCGGTTCGAGTGCAGCAGCGACCCATCGAGGTGCCGACCGACGCCTGGCGACGGGGGCAGCTCGCGCGAAATCTCGCGGCCTCGTGGAAAGAAGTCGGAATCGTCACGGGACCGGTCGAGGCGCTGACGTTCACGTGGGACGATCCGAACTGGCGCTGACCCGTGCGGGGGTGGTGGCGAAATCTCGCGGATCGCTTGACGCTCCGAAATACCCGAGTCATACTTCGGGCGTAATGGACCTCTCGACCACCAACGCCCGGCATCATCACCACCATCACCATCATCATTCCGAGGTTGCTCTCGGTCGGATGGTGACGGTCGGGTCGTATCGATCCGGGTAGATGCTCGAGTCCATTCTCGTTTGAAATCCTGACTCGCTGCAAAACTCAAAACCGTCGGCACCGGCTTCGGGCTGGTGCCGGCGGTTTTTTCGTGGCTGTCCCCGGTATCTCCCGAGTCCGAGCCGACCGAATGCGGAGGCTCGACTTCCATGAACGAAACGACCCGCACGGTGTCCGGGGGGGCGGTCCGTGCGTCCTCGGTAGCGATCCGGGAGCGGACGGACGAGATCCGTCTCGCGCTGCCGAAAGGCAGGATCCAAGACGGCGTGTTCTCGCTGTTGCGTGAGGCGGGCATCCGGGTGCACGGCGGCGGGCGCGACTACCGGCCCGCTGTTTCCATGGACGGCTTCGGCGTCAAGATCCTGAAGCCGCAGAACGTCGTCGAGATGCTGCACGCGGGGACGCGCGACCTCGGGTTTGCCGGCGCGGACTGGGTCGCCGAGCTCGGGGCGGACCTCGTCGAGCTCGTCGACACGAAGCTCGATCCGGTCTCGCTCGTCGCGGCGGCTCCGACGAAGTCGCTCGTCGAGGGGCGGCTGCCCGAAGGACGACTCGTCGTCGCGTCGGAGTACCGACGACTGACGACCGATTGGATCGCTCGGCGCGAGCTCGATGCGGACTTCGTGCGCACCTACGGCGCCACCGAGGTGTTCCCGCCCGAGGACGCGGACTGTATCGTCGACAACACCGCGACGGGGGCGACGCTCCGCGCGAACGACTTGACCATCATCGACACGTTGCTGCGCTCGTCGACTCGTCTCTATGCGTCGCGCGGTGCGTACGAGAATGCGTCCAAGCGCGCCGCGATCGACCGTTTCGCGATGCTCGTTCGCTCGGTGCTCGCGGCGCGAGAGCGCGTGTTGCTCGAGCTGAACGTCGAGGCGGATCGACTCGAAGAGCTGATTCGCGTGCTGCCGTCGATGCGCGAGCCGACGATCTCGGCGCTGCACGGGGATCGCGCGTTCGCCGTCAAGGCCGCGGTGCCCCGCGACGGACTGCCCGAGTTGATCCCGGAGCTCAAGAGGTGCGGAGGGACCGACCTGCTCGTGTCGAGTCCGTCGCAGATCGTGCCGTGATGCGCTCGGAACCCGTATCCGCACTCGTACGCGCACCTGTACCCGCTCGCGAGCTGCCGGAATCCTACACACCGACGCCCGCGGGGGCGCCCGTCGATCTGCGACTCGATGGCAACGAAGGGGTCGCGCCTCCCGACACGATCCTCGCGTCGCTCGCCGTGATCGATCCCGAGATGCTGCGTCGCTATCCGGACGCGCGCGCTCTCGAGAGGCTGCTCGCCGAGCGACACGGAGTCGAACCCTCGAGCGTTTTCGTGACGGCCGGGGCGGACGAAGCCATCGATCGTCTCTTCCGCGCGTTCCTCGCGCCGGATCGCGAGATCGTCGTTCCCGTACCGACCTTCTCGATGATCCCGCGTTACGCAGCGCTCACGGGCGCGCGTATCGTCGAAGTTCCGTGGGATTCGCGCACGTTCCCGATCGACGCCGTCATCGAGCGTCTCGGGGACGCCACCGGTGTCGTGACCGTGGTATCGCCGAACAATCCGACGGGCA
>JAUIME010000031.1 GCA_030433195.1 bacterium | reverse complement strand
AGGTGGCTTCTTCTTCGAAGCCGCGGAACCGATCGTCGAACAGTGCCGCTTGCACTCCAACCGCGCCATCGGCGCGCGCAACTTCCCGACGGGTGGCGCTGTCCACTGCGTGTCCGGTCGCCTCGAGATGCACGGTTGCGACGTCGACGGGAACGTGGCGCTCAACGGCCACGGCGGCGGGATCGTCCTCTCGGCGGAAGCCAACGCCACCGTAAACGACTCGCGATTCGCCGCGGGTTCGGCCACGTTCGGATTCGGTGGTGGGATCGCGATCGTGGAAGGTTCGATCCTGACGATGTCGCACAGCACCGTGGTCGAGAACGCCGCCGAATCCGGAGGCGGGATCGGTTGCTCGAACGCCTTCCTGGCCCTCGAGGGCAACCGCATCGAACGCAACGTCGCGACGGAGCGAACCGAGGGACGACGCCAAGGGGGCGGCGGGATCGCGTTGTTCGAAGGCGCCGCCGCGGCACTCTACCGGGACACGATCGCGGACAATACGGCGACGTTCGTCGGCGGGCTACGGACTTCGGTGGGGGGCGGCTCGAGCGTTCACTCTTCTCAGCTCCGAATCCGCGAAGTGCTCTTCCAGGGGAACAAAACCACGCCGGGATGCGGGGGCGCCGCGTTCGCCGACGGATCGCTCATCGAGTCGACGCGCTCGGTCTACGAGGGAAACCGCGTGACGGCGATCGATCGTCCGACGCTACCTGCGAACGGTTCCGGCGGCGCCTGGCACATCGAACGAAGCGACGCCACGTTCGAAGGAGACCGGTTCGACTCGAACCGCGCCGAGCTCGAAGGAGACGCCGCACCGCCCGTGGCGCGATTCGGAACGGGAGGCGCGCTCTGTGTCGACGCCTCGACGCTCCGCTTGCGCAGCGCCATGGTCACGCGTAACTTCGCCGGACGGAGCGGCGGCGGACTCGAAGCCCACGAATCCGTGTTCGAAGGTCGGCACGTGACCTTCGCGGCCAACGTGGCGTCGCGTGGGCTCGCGTGGTCGACGGCGAGAACGCACGTCGACGTCGACGGCTCGATCGTCACACGGAGCCTGCGAGGCGAAGCGCTCTCGCGGCACGTGAGCACGACCCTCATTGACGACGCGGACGGCGACGTCACGGGCGATTCGGTACGGAGGTCCTTCGTGGACGGCAGGCTCGTGAACGGGCTCGACGTGAGCGAGCTCCGTTCCGCACGACAAGGCGACAACATCCTGCACCTCGATCCCGGTTTCGTCAGTGTGTCGAGAGGCGATTTCCGACTTCGCCTCGGATCCGTTTGTATCGACCTCATCGAAGAGGGCTTCGACGAGCTCCCGTTCGACGTCGATGGCGAACCTCGCAACGCCGACGGAGACCGCGACGGGCTCTCACTCGTCGATCTCGGCGCCGACGAACTCATCCCTTCGGTCGCCGTCCGCTACGGCTCCGTGCTCGCGCCGACCGACGACCTCGAGGACCTCCTCACCGTGAACGATTCCGCGGGCGACTCGCATCGCGTGATCAACCTCGGGCGACACCAACCCTGGCGCGTCGACCTCGACGCACCGGCTGCGGGACCCGCGTCGGCGGCGTACGTGATCTACGCATGGTTCGAGGCTCCCGACCCTCTCACGCTCTTCGATCTTCCGAACGGTCTCGGCCTCCTCGGCCATCCACTACCCGGAGCACCCGAGACGACCGGCGATCCCGTCGTCGCCTGGAACACGCTCGGTCATCTTCCGCTCCTCGGCCGCGCGACCGAGCCTTCGTCCCCTGCACCGACGACGCTCGTCGATCGTCCGCGCGGCATCGGCCTCGTGACGACGATCACGCTGCAAGGAATCGTCGAGTGCGATCGCTCGCCGAGCGGCTTCGCAGTCACCAACGCCGTCGTCGTCCGCACCGACTGAGCCGCGCGACCCACAGCGACGAAAAACGGCCCGACCCGGCGACAGGAGCGTCGCCGGATCGGGCCGCGAGTGAACCCCGATCGATCATCGCGCGAGCGCGACGCCCGTCAGGGGGTGTTGACGCAGATGAGCTTGCAGGTCAGACGCGGCACGCCCTTCTTGCGGTTGCAGAACTCGTCGTTCGAGCTGCCGAGATCGTGAAATTGGCTCCCGAGCGGCATCAGCGCGCCGGCCGGGTCGAACGTGAACGCGGGGAAGCCGCCGATCGTGATGACGCCCTCGAAGTACTCGTTCGTCTGCGTTCCGACGCACTGGTCGACGAAGGTGAGGTCGCCCTGTTCGAGCAACAGCGCCTTGTACGGGTTGCCGGCCGCGTCGACGAAGAAGCCGAGCTTCTTCTGCACGAAGTCCTTGCCCTGTCCCGGACCGAAGCCCGTCCCGCAGATCGTCGTTCCGCCGAACTCCTGCAGCGCGTACTGCGGCTGGCCGTCGACGCACACGCAGGTCTCTTGGAACGGCTGCACGATACCTTCGCGAATCGGATCGTCGAGGAAGCAAGTAGCCGGGTTCTGCGGACCTGTGTACGCGATCGTACGGGTGTTCTCCTGGATCATCGGTCCGGCGCTGAACGGGATGCCGAGCGTCGGCGTGAAGGTCGACGGGCCGACGAACGTGAACGAACGATCCGGGTTGTAGCCCGCGGCGGGCGCCGGTCGACCCGAGTCGGCGTTGTGGTGGTACTTGTCGCACTCGTGATCGAGCGCCCACTCGACGGTCCACGCGTTCTGTTGGCAGTTCAGACGGTAGTCGATGTAACCGTACCAGTACACGAGCCCGTCGTAGTCGCGCCAGCTCTGCGGGATGCACGCGTTGTTGCCGAACTGCTGCAGCAAGAAGTCGCTGGCCTTCAGGTCACCGTTCAGCAGGATGCGCCACACCTGCGTCTCGGGATCTCCGTCACCGTCCGCGTCCTCGAACCAAGTGCGGGCGTACGTGCCGAGCACGGTGCCGCTGAAGACGACGCGCGCCTGCGCGCCGCACGTCTTCGTCGTCACGGGGATGTCGAAGACGCCGCAGCCGGCGGTGATCCCGGGCGCGATGAAGTGCGGCATCGGATTGCCGATCTCGACGCAGAGATCGCGCGTCTTGGCGACGCGGCAGTCACGCCAGCAGATGTACTTCGTGCGGTCCTCGATGCGCGGGAAGTCCGGCAGGGTCGGATCCCCGATGCCGCAGCACGTTCCGTTGAAGTCCATCCCGTCCGGTCCGATGCACTGCGCCTGCGCGGCCATCGGCGCCGCGAACAGAGCGAGCAGCGCCAACGCGATGCACCCTGCCATTCGTTTCGTCCATGCGTTCGAAGCTCTCATGGTCCTTGCCCTCCTCTTTGGTGGGACTCTCGAAGTCGCGAAGATCTCGATCGGCGCGTCGCCGATTTCGTATTTCGCGCTGGAAGGGAGCAAGGGAGGTGCCACGCGGGTCCGCAATTCTTCGGGCCCCGAAGGCATGGCGCGGTTACCGCTCGCGCGCAACGACTTGCGAGCGCCAAGCGACATGCGCCCACACAGCGTGGCGATCGAAACGCGCGTTCGCGCCGAAACCCGCCGATGGGAAGAATCGTGACGCCTCGACGGCAGAGATCCGTCGAACGGCTCGAACGAGATTCGTAAACGACTACCGAAGCGAGAGTTGAGAGCCCCCGCACGGAATGGGAACAAGCGTCACGCTCCGTGACACTCGATCCCAGGTCGCACGCATCTCAGCCGCGCGCGGGCGAATCGTCCGACGGCGTGTCCTGCCTGGGGGCAGGGTCGACGGTCGCACCCCCGCCTCCGGTCGTCGGCTTGCCTTCGGTCGTCGGCTTGCCACTGGCCTTCGACTTGGCAGCGTCCGTCGGCGCGTCGGGCTTGTCGCCACCGCCATCGCGCGCATCCCGCCCTGCTCCGAGACTCTCGAGGTCGCGCACCGTGAGCGGCGGCGCCGTCCCGTCCTTGTCTTCGCCCATGTAGATCGTGCGGTGCGGGAACGGGATCTCGACCCCGGCTTCGTCGAACGCGATCTTGATCCGCTTCAAGAACGCGCGCCCCGTCGCCCATTGCTTGAGCGGCCGCGTCGTGAGTCGCGCGCGAATGACGACGGCGGAGTCTTCGAAACGATCGAGCCCGAAGATCTCGATCGGCTCGAGGATGTCCTTTCCCTCTTCGGGATCGGCGCGCAGCTCGTCGCCCGTGCGCCGGATCAGCTCGATGACCTCGTCGACGTTCTCGCGATACGCGACACCGATGTCGGCCACGTACCGACTGAACTCCTTGGTCATGTTCGAGACCTTGTCGACCGTGCTGTAGGGCACGAGGTGCACGTGACCGTGCAAGTCCCGCAGGCGGATCGTGCGAATGTTGATCGCCTCGACGAGTCCCGACGTCCCGCCGACGTTGACCACGTCACCGACGGACACCGAATCTTCGATGAGGATGAAGACGCCCGTGATGATGTCCTTCACGAGCGTTTGGGCTCCGAAGCCGATCGCGAGGCCGAGGACGCCGACGCCGGCCAACAGCGGTCCGATCTCGACCCCGACTTCACTCAGGATCATGATCCCGGCCACGATGCTCACGACGACCTTGATCGTCTTGTTCGCGAGCGGCACCAGTGTGCGCACTTTCGCCGAAGCGTTGCCCGACTTCTCGCGGCGCGCGAGGTAGCTCTGGGTGAGCGCGGTCGCGATGTCGACCACGGCCATGGCGACGAGCACGGTCAGGAAGAGCTGGATCGCGACCGCGAGCACGGTTCGCACGAGCGACGACGTGAGAGCCTCGAGCGCGCGCAGCCCCCAGGCTTCGAGCGCGACGCTGAGCGCGAACACGAGGATCGCGGCCACCGCGATCGCCTCGAGCGAACGCACGTACGTCGGCACGCGCTCGCGCAGCGCGGGGAGTCGCTCCGTCCATCCTTCCGCGCGTTCGGCGAGTCGATCGAGAACGTGGTCGACGAGATTGATGAAGAGCAGCGCCACGGCAAACGCGAGCAGCGATAATCCCGATGCCCGCAACGCCAAGACGAACGCGCCCTCGACTCGCCCGATCCAGATCGTGTAGAGACCGAGCATGTAGAGAATGGCGACGATCCACCACAGGCGCAGGAACGGCCGCACGAAACGCACCCACGACGCGAAACCCGTCCACGTACTCTCGGGGATCGGGTCGGTCGTTTCGTCGTCGGTCGACGGCGCGGCGCCCGCGGCCGCCGCCTTCGGGTCGGCCGTCTCGTCGGTGCGGAGCTTGCGGTATCGCAAGACGAAGCTGATGCCGCACACGAGCAACACCACACCGTAGAGGTTGCGCAACGGATCGAGGAGCTCGAGCTCGGCACCGGCCGCCGCGATGATCTGGATCGCGAAGTATCCGAAGACCGCGACCGACACGAGATGATGCAGCGATCGCGTGAGACGTGCCGCGGTCGCGTCGCCGACGCGCACGAGCCGAATCGATGGAGTCTGCGGCGCGAGCACGCATCGTACGATGGCAACCAACGCTCGATCGATCGCATAGGCGGCGACGAGAGAAACGGCGATCGCGCTCGCGACCGGCGACGCGGGGAGAGCCGCGAGTGCTCCGAAAGCGATCGCCGCCGCGATCCCGGGAGCCACCAGATCGAGCAACAGCCGCAGCAGCGCGCGGCCGATCCGCTCGAGGCGCGATGGACGCTCGGCATGCGAAACGCCGAGTGCCTCCCGTGGGCGACGCAGCAGCGACGCGGCGAGAATCGCGGCCATGACCGCCACGACGCCGATCCCGACCACCATCCCCGCATCGACGAGGAAGCGCCGTCGCGACTCCGGCTCGCGCAGCGTCGTTCCGAGCGCCCGGACGCGATCGGGAATCGTCACCGCCTGGTCGACGAACTCGACGGCGGCCTCTTCCACCCCTTCACTGAGGCGCGAGAAGAACGCACCGAGCTCCTCGATAGGCGTACGGCTCTCGTCGGTCGCTTCCTCGGTCGACTCGACCCCGTCTTCCATCGACGCGATCAAGGCGCGCAGGTGCCCGACCATCTCGTCGCGCTCGGTTTCGTCGCGCAGCACCACGAACAGCGACATCATGCCTTCGAGTCGGTGCAGCATCTGCTCGCGCTTCGCATCGTCTTCGATCGTCTTGACGAGATCGCGCAGCATGGCCTCGGTGACGCGCTCGGTCGACGAGTTCTCGGCCGCCGGCGGATCCTGGGCCTGCGCCGCGACCGGCACGAACGTCGACACGATGATCGCGATGCACGCGAGAAAGAACGAGAACCGTTTCATGCGCCCTCCATCCCTCGAGTCCATTCCCAGGAACCTCACCCGGCTCCGGTCATTCGCAAGGGGACGAGTGTAACTCCTACTCGTGCAGCGTGAATCTTCGTCGCCAAAGCGCCCCAGACGCCCTCGATCGCCTGCTGACCGCAAGGCACGCGAATTGCGACATCGGAACCCTTTCCGCGCTTCCTCACACGAGCGAGACCCGTCCATGACGCAAACCGAAGCCAACCCGCCCGCCGATGCGCAAGGCGCCGAATCCCCGCCGGACACGTCCGAGTACGGCATCGACACCGCATTCGATACGGTCTTGGCGATCTGGCACGACTTCCTCGCGCACCTGCCGCTTCTCGGTGCGGGAGTCGTCGCGCTGTTCGCGACGTGGATCGTGGCGATGCTCGTCGATCTCGTCGCGAAGCGGCTGCTCGGACGCACGCGGCTCCGCGGCTCGCTGCAATCGCTTCTCGAGAGGATTCTCTAGCTCACGGTTTGGGCGGTCGGTCTCGTGATCGCGGCGATGATCATGCTTCCCGGCCTGACTCCGACGAAAGCCCTCGCGGGTCTCGGCATCGGGTCGATCGCGATCGGCTTCGCGTTCAAAGACATCTTCGAGAACTTCTTCGCGGGTATCCTCATTCTGTGGCGCTTTCCTTTCGAGACCGGGGACTTCATCGAGTGCGAGTCGATCCGCGGACGCGTGCACGACATCACCGTCCGCAACACGCTCATCCGTAAGACGTCCGGCGAGCTCGTCGTCGTCCCCAACGCGACACTCTTCAAGAACCCCGTGGACATCCTGACGAATCAGAAGTCACGGCGCGTGACGATCCTCTGCGGCGTAGCCTACGACGAAGACGTCGACGAATCCCGCAAGGTGATCACGAGCGCTCTCGAGAGTTGCGACTCGATCGACAACACACGGCCGATCCAAGTGTTCGCGCACCAGTTCGCGTCGAGCAGCATCGACTTCGAAGTGGCGTGGTGGACCGACGCGACGCCGCTCGGCCAGCGCCGCTCGCGCGACGAAGTCGTCGCGGCGATCAAACGAGCACTCGACGATGCCGGTATCGAGATTCCGTTCCCCTACCGGACGCTCGTGTTCAAGGACACGCTCGCGATCGATCGCCGACGAACCGAGGCTTCCTCCCACGCCGACTGACGCTCGCGAAACGCGTTCGCAAGCGACATCGTCATCGCCACGGGTCGTCGACGATCCGCGCGACGTTTCTACGTCGACCGGACGTCATCCGGGAAGTCCTACAGTCCAGGGGTATCTCCCGCCGATTCCTTGAGGCGACGAACCACACGGCCTCAAAGGAGCCCAAGGAGGAATCCCCATGCTGAAGGTTTCGAACTCCACGATTCGCTCGGCGCGACGTCGTGCCGCCGGCGTGTGCGCCGCGCTGCTCGCGACGCTCGTCGTCGCGGGTTCCGCCAGTGCCGACGGTCGGCGCTTCGATCGCCTCGTGAACGTCGCTGAGATCAATTCGTCGTTCCAAGAGAAGAGCCCGTGCATATCCGCCGACGGACTCGAGATCCTCTTCCAGTCGAACCGCGACGGCGGCGACGGGCAGACAATCTGGTTCTCGCAACGCGAGACGACCGACGACTCGTTCTCGACGCCGGTGATCCTCTTGACCGATGCCGCGACGCCGGAGCTCTCTGCCGACGCCCTCACGCTCTACTTCTCGAGGAACGTCAACGGGAAGCTCGACGCCGACATCTTCTTCACGACCCGACCGACGCGCGACGATCCGTTCGGCCCCGCGACGCGCCTCGACTCGGTGTGCTCGGACTTCAAGGACGCGGCGCCGTCGATCTCGCACGACGGACTCACGCTCTACTTCCACTCCGATCGTCCCGGCGGCGTCGGCATGACCGACATTTGGGTCGCGACGCGCAACTCGCTCGTCGAGGACTTCGGAGCGCCCGTGAACCTCACGGCCGTCAACTCGCCGTTGCAGGATTGGACACCGCAGATCGGTCGGCACGACCGTCGGCTGTACCTTTCGAGTAACCGCCCGGGCGCCGACGGCGCGGACATCTTCGTCGCCACGCGACTCGATTCGGGCTTGCCGTTCCAGACCCCCGAGCTCGTCAAGGGACCCGTGAACGCGCTCGACAACGACAAGGCATGCGACATCGCCGCGGACGGACTGCAGCTCTACTTCCGATCGACGCGACAAGGCGGAATCGGCGAGTCGGACATTTGGCTCGCGGTCGACACGCTCACCGGAAACGTCAATCGCCGCAACTTCTTCGCATCCGACGTTCTGTTCGTAAACGGCTCGTCGGGCGGTGAAGCCCGCATCGTCGACGTCGCGACGGGAGATCCGATCACCGTCACGATGAACACGTCGCCCGCCGGACCGAACCCCGGACACTATGCGCTCTACGCGTTCCCGGTTCGCGGACTGGCTCCCGACATGGCCGCGCAACCGTTCAACATCGGCTTCACGGCGTTCTCGACTCCACTGAACCGCGGCGGCGGCGACGAGCCGATCTGCGTCGGCAACACGTTCCAAGCGCCGGGCGCTTCGCGGCTCGGCATCCCGTGGTTCGATCTCGATCCCGCTCCGGGCGACATCCTCTCGGCGCCGCGCGGCTACGGACGCGAAGCGACCTTCGTGCTGCAGGCATTGCTGATCGACGACGGCTCGGTCGCGGACATTCCGCTCTCGATGACGAACGTGGTTGTCGTGCGCGTCAACGAGGAGTAGGCGACGCGTTCGTCTTACTCGGGAATGCAGACGAGGCGGAAACCGACATCGGATCGCACCCAGTCGCGGCCGGTGCCGTTGCGCGCGGCGGAACGGAGGATCGACACGAGGAACGTCGACCACGTGCCGCCGCGCATCGCCATGAACTCCGACTCGATGTACCAGTCGGCCATGTACTCGCGAACCCCGCCGGCGAGATCGCGCACCCCGAAGGGTGATTCGTCCGCGGGGAACGCGCCGACCTCCTCGAGATACGGACCGCGTTCGCGCGAGTGGTACGCCTTCAAGAACGTCCAATCGAAGCCGTCGCCCCACGGGAACGCGCGTCCGTCGGCACCGCGCGCGGCACGCTCCCATTGCTCCTCGGTGGGAAGCGCGTAGCGAAACGGCTCGCCCGCTTCTTGCGCGCGCTCGTTGCGCCAATCCACGTAGGCTGCCGCGTCGTACCACGACACGGCCTGGATCGGGCGCGAGAGCGGAAGCCAATCCGCAGGCACGACGAACTGCCGCGCCTCGGGATCGAATCGCCAGTGGGGCGCCGAGTTCGGAGCCGCGCGCGGCACGTAGCGCAGGTCGCCGCGGCGCTCGCGCCGCAGATACCGGCCGATCGTCGCTTCGTCGTTCAAGAACTCCGCGTACTCTCCGATCGTCACTTCGTACTTCGCCATGAAGAATGCGTCGACCTCGACGCGCCGCGCCGCCCACGCACCGAAAGCGAGCTCGTCGCCGCCGACGCGCGACGTCCCGCTCGGAATCCACACCCAGGAGTCGGGACCCGGATGTTCCGCGACGGGCCACAACGTCATCTCGGGGATCTCGATCGTGGCGTCTCGCTCGACATACACCGGATAACGCACGGGGACGTATCCCTCGTGCTCGATCGCCAAGAGATACGAACCGCGCGGAAGCTCGACGGGCGCGATCGGCGTCGATCCGAGTCGATGGCCCGCCCCCTTCGCGAGGGCATCGTACACGCTCGGCGAAACGTAGTTGGCCGCGATCGCGCTCTCGACATGCGCGTCGGTCGCGGCAACCCCGGTATCTCGGTTGCCCGTCGCGTCGTCGTCGACCCTGCCGGCCTCGACATCGAACGCCATCGGCCACAGCCGCCGATCGCGCGACTCCATGCGAAAGACGTGAACCGTCGCTCCGGGCGGATCCGTGCGCAGCGCGATCGTTCCGCTCGGTGCGAGGGAATCGCGATAGGCGTCTTCGATGTCGTACCGCTCGACGTAGCGCGCCATCTCGGCCGCGAGCTCGGCATCGTCGTTGGCATCGGCCACGAGATAGCGCTCGTGATAGACCTCGGCGAGCGCGCGCCGACCCTCGGGAAACTCCTCGCCGCCGAGCATCATCGCGCCGAGCAACGCCCCCACGGTCTCGTCCCACGCGGCGGCGCGATCCACTTCGGTGTCTCTCAACTCCCGTTCGACGTCCCACACGGGGCGCTTTGCGCTCGGCCCCTCGTGACCCGCGATCCCGGCGAGGCGATCGTCGCGCCGGCGCTGCAGTTCGGCAATGCGATCCCCGAGATCGACGTATCGAGCGAACGCATCGCGACCGACGGCGACACGGGCGAACGCGTCGCGACGCACGGCCTCACGCCCGATGGCACTCGCGATGCGCTCTTCGAGCGTTCGCGCGAAGGCGTCGTCGGAGTCGATTCCACGCGCGATACGGACTTGCTCGCGAGCGCGCTCGAAATCGCCGTCGTCCTGCGCACGTTGGGCCTCAGCGAGCGCCTGCGTGAAGTCGCGGCGTTCGGCGCGCTCCGACGCGAACCGCACGACTCCGACCGTGATCGCGACGGAGACGACGAGCGACACGACGCCGACGGCCAACCGATGGCGCCGCGCCCACTTCACGACGCGGTCGCGCACGGGGGCCGGCCGCGCGAGAATCGGACGATCCGCCAAGAACGCGCGCACGTCGGCCGCGAGCGCCGCGGCCGTGGCGTACCGGCGCTGCGGCCGTCGTTCGATCGCCGTGAGCACGATCGTCTCGAGGTCGCGGGAGAGGTCGTCGCGCAAGCGGCGCGGACTCACCGGCTCACGCGACGCGATTCCCGCGAGCACTTCGGCCGCGGTCTCACCCTCGAAGGGACGACGCAGCGTGAGTAGTTCGTAGAACGTCACGCCGAGCGAGTAGACGTCGCTGCGTGCGTCGATCTCCTTGCCCTTCGGCTCGGCTTGCTCGGGCGATACGTAGTACGGAGTCCCTGCGAACGCGCCGGTCGCCGTGAGCGACGGCAAGGCCGCCTCTCGCGCGAGTCCGAAGTCGGTCAGCACGACGCGCCCGTCGCGACAGACGATCAAGTTCGACGGCTTCACGTCGCGGTGGACGACTCCGTGTCGATGCGCATGGTCGAGCGCATCGGCTACCGACGCCACGAGTCGACTGACCGCCTCGATGTAGGTGCGCGGGCGAGGCAACACGTCACTCTCGCGTCGCGAAGTCGGGCGATCGTCTTCGTCCGCAACGACGTCTTGGATCGCATCCGCCCCGAGTGACCGCGGCGCGCCATCTTGATCGCGCAGGCGTTCGATGACACGATCGAGCGGTACGCCCTCGAGGCGCTCCATCGCGAAGTAGTGCGTCCCGTCGTCCTCGCCGACCGCGTGGATCTCGACGAGCCCCGGATGCCGCAAACGTGCCGCGGTCGCGGCTTCCCGCCGGAAGCGCGTGACGAATTCGGGATTGCGCGTACGATCCGCGGGCAGCACCTTGAGCGCCACGATACGACGCAGCGGAACCTGCAGCGCCTCGTAGACGACGCCCATGCCGCCGTGCCCGATTTCCCCGAGAATCCGGAATTCGCCGAGCATGCGCCCCGCAGGATCCGCAGATCCGGTCGGGCCGTCCGAGGAACTCGTCTCGCCCCCCGTGAGGCTCGACCCGCCGCTCGTCGGCGATTCGAGTCCGGACGGGGGCGGGAACCAGGCTTCGACGAGCGAATGATTCTCGCGCACGATCTCGTAGCGACGCGAGCATCGCGAGCACGACCGCACGTGCGTTGCGAGCGAATCGGGCAACGGTCCGGATTCGATCGCGATCTCGAGATCTTCGAACGTCGGGCAGCCCTTGCCCTGGATCATGATTCGCCTTCGGCTGAGGCTAGAGACCGGGCGGTGTGATCGTGACGACGATCGCGTTCGTCAAGCTCGCACCGCGCGGGCTCGACGCCGCCGGATTCGCGATCACGCCCTGCAATGTCCATGTGCTCCCGACCGGATAGTTCACGGGATCACCGAACGGTCGAACGTCGAAGTCGGCAGGCGCCGGCGCGGGATCCGTGATCGGCACGCCGAAGTCGTTGGACTCGCCGACGTGACGCGTCTTGCCCGCGCAGTTCCAGATCGAGGCCGGTGTCGCGCCGCGACTCACGAACAGGTCGAAACACGCCGTTCCGATCCCCGAGGGCAACGCGCGAATCGTGTCGTCGTCGGGAGAGCCGGAGTTGAGGTGCACGACGTAATTGCCGGGTCCGCCCGCCGCGGGCGCCGCCATCGAGTAGCGGATCTCCGATCCCGCCGCCACCTCGACGACGAAGTCGCCAATGCCGGTCTGCCCGTTGACGTACACGAGCTCCATGTCGTCCTCGAGACCTTGGCAGTCGCGGGCATCCTGCGGTCGATCGAGCTTGTAGACGGTTCGCGTCGCGTTGCCGACGGCCATGAGATACACCTGCCCGTCCGCCTCACTGCGATACTCCTCGATGCCGTTGACAAACGTCTCGCCGAACGGGAGCAGCGGCGACGCGAGATCCCAAACGTCGCGGCACACGTCCGAGACGCAATCGAGCTGCGTCGCGCGCGTGACCTGACCCTCGCCCGGCGTCCCCGAACTCGCGACGAGCGACGCCCCCCCACAGACGGCGGGGTCGGCCGCTTCGCTGATGCCGTTGCCGAACGCCCCGAGCCCCATGTCGTCGGGGTTCGCGAAGGAACAGCCCACGGAACCCGAGTCGAGGTCGATCTCGACGACCACGTCGCTGATGATGTCGCCGACGTAGAGGACGTTACCGGGCGCGTGCGGGTTCTTGGTGAGCGGTCCGGGCAGGATCAACGTGAGCGGCAGCACGATCTCGATGCCGGTCGGGATGCCCGTGAACGAGTTGTAGCCGTTGATCGAACCGGTCGGATTCACGGCGTAGTAACGCGACGAGTTACGCGGCCCGGTCTGCGCCGCGTCGTAGGCAATGCCCGTGAGCGTCAACCCGCTGAAGATCGTGTTCCACGAGCTCACCAAGTTGCAGTCTTCGTCGAAGCGGTACACGTTGAACGGCAACGAGAGGCCCGCAACGAGGAACTCCGACGACTCAGCGTCGTCGATACGGTCGATGCCGAACAGCGACAGATCGATGCCGGGCGGCTGGAACGTGCACGCGACCGACTCACCGACCGCGAGATTCGGCTCGTGCTGGAACGGCGACTCGAGCAGATCCATCGCGGCGTTGCGCGCGCCGCTCGGAGCCTTGTCGTACGCGCAGGCGAGCAGCGACATCCCGAAGGACATCGCGACGCCGATCACGAACGTTCGGCCGAGTTCACGAGAGTTCGTAGGCATGCGTGAGTCGATCCAAGATACTGCGCAGGCGCATCAAACAGCGGTGCTTCGCCTTGTAGACCGCCTGCACGGGGATGTCGAAGGCATCGGCGACTTCTTGGGGATCTTGCTGCTCGATCATGAGACGTTCGAAGACGGCGAGCGTCTGCTCGCCGACGCGCTTCGATTCGCGCAGCTCTTCCATCGCGCGAGACAGCACGGCGCGACGAGCCTCCTCGTCCCAAAGACGACCGAGCTCCTCGTCGCCGGGACGCTCGACGATCGCCGATTCGCCCCGCGTCTCGCGGCGGCTGTAGCTGTGGCGCGCCATGTCGGCCGCGCGGTGCCTCGCCATGCCGATCAGCCACGAGCGGAGCCGCCCGCGGTCGCGATCGTACTTTCCGGCGCGATATTCCTTGAGGAAGAGCGTGAGCGTCTCCTGCGCGAGGTCGGCGGCGTCGAAAGGCGTGAGGCCGATGCGCGTCGCGAAGCCGAGAATGATCCCGCGATAGCGGCGATCGAACTCGCGCCAGGCCTCGTCGTCGGACGAATCGAGCCCGCGGAGGAGTTCTGTGGACGTCTCGGTGTGCAGTCCGGTCACGGACATCGACGCTCCAACTCGGTGCGGGACGGCCCCCTGACGGGTCGGGCCCCGATTCCGGTCTCCCTCGGCTTGCCGAAAACACGCAAATCCTTTGAAAGGAACAGCTTTGCAGTATATTCGGTAATCCGGCAACGGTCAACGAATCCGCGCTGGAACCGTCTCGGAAGGAGCGTCTCGAGCGGAGAAAAAGCGGGCGGGGCCCTCGGTCGGACTGCCGGCGCGCGCCCCATGCGCATCGTCGACCGAAAGGCCCTCGCCCTGTGGGGTGAAACGTCTCGGTTCCGATCAAGGAACGTCGGCCTGGGTCGAGAGTGACCCGGCTTTCGGGTTGCACGTGAATGGTGAGATGACGAGTTCGATCTGGGAGGGTACCGACGCCAGCGTGGTCGCGATGAGCGCCACCGAGGCGAGCATCGCGACCGTTGAGCTAGGAAAGAGCGTCCGAACCCTTCCAGACATCGTGAAGTTTCTCTGCAGTTCCACACCGCCCGTCGCCGAGTTGCGACGCGCGGCACGAGAATTCGGCGACACGACGCGAAGGTGTGCCACTGACGTTCGGCTCCAGGTTCGGCACGAGCCGTGTCGCCGTTTTCCCTCTTCTGTGCCTCGCGCTTCCCTCGACGCACGCGGGCCGGACCCACGGCTGCCGGAAGCGCTCACAACGATTCGACGATGAGCGTCACGGCGCTCGCGACGCTGACCCCCTTCGCATGGTCGCTCGTCGGATCGCCCTGCACGCCCTGCAGCGTGAGCACGATCGGATTCGAGAGACCGCTCCCCTTCGTAAGCGCGAATGGCGCGAAGTCCGGTGCCTCCTTGGTTCTCGAGCTCGACCCAGCCGAGCTCGGCATCCCCGCACCGGGCAGACAGAATGTCGGGAGCGGTCCCTCGGAAGAGACTGGCCACGGATTCGACATGCGGCCCACATGACTCGAAGCGACGCCGTCGACGGCGACTCCTCGCGACATCCGATCGTGGGTTTCGCATCCTGTCCTCCGAGCCGAACCTGCGCGGGTGTCGAGGCGCCTCCGCCTCGTGCCGGGAATCCCGTCGCAGCCGAGTCCGTTGCGTGACGAAGGCGGCGGATCTTCCCTGGAATCCCGAAAAAAACCCGAGCGGCGTCGAGAGGGCCCTCTCGACGCCCTCCTACCCGTTCTGGGCCCAGGCACCCGGGGTCCGGCCGAGGACGCGCTTGAACATCGCGATGAAGGCGCTCGTGCTGTCGTAGCCGACGGCGAGGGCCACGCGCGCCACGGATTCGCCCGACGCGAGGAGTTCGAGGGCGTGGAGCGCACGCACTCGCTGGAGCCAGCGCGCGAACGTGAGTCCGGTTTCCCGGCGGAAGATGCGCTCGACCGTGCGCGCGCTCGCACCGCTGCCGATCGCGAGCTCGGCGATCGTCCGCGGCGTGGCCAGGTCGGCTCGGGCGCGCTCGGCAACGCGGCGCGCCCGTGGATCCGTGGGGAGCGCGACCTCGAGCGGCACCTCGCGGATGTGTGCGAGCCGATGCGCGAGAATCGCCGCGAGGCGCACGTGATCGGGCTCTTTCGAGGACAGCATCCCGAGGCGCAGCACCTCGAGAACGAGCTCGCGAACGAGAGGCGTGATTCCGAGAACGCAACACGATCGCGGCCATGCCGGGATCGATGCCGCGTCGAGAGCGGGAATTGCGGGCCGAGCGTAGAGCGTCTGCATGCGCACGGTGCCCGTCATCCGAATCGAGTGCTCGAACCCGGCGGGAATCCACACTGCCCGATGGGGCGGCACGACCCACGCGCCCGTGTCGGTCGAGACGGTCAGCACGCCCTCGGTGGCGTACGCGAGCTGATGCCAGTCGTGGTGGTGCGCCTCAATGCGGTATCCGGGCGGGAGCCGAAGCCCCAGCGACCGCACGAAGACGGCCTCCTCGGACTCGGCGGGACGTTGTCGTTTTTGCGTCAT
>JAUIME010000731.1 GCA_030433195.1 bacterium | reverse complement strand
GCGGCATCGCGTACCACCACGCGGGCATGCTGCCGACGTTCAAGGAGATCATCGAACGACTGTTCACGGGCGGTTTGCTGAAGCTGTTGTTCACGACCGAGACGTTCGCGCTCGGCGTCAACATGCCGGCACGCGCCGTCGTGTTCGAGTCGCTTCGCAAGTTCAACGGCGTGTCGTTCGTGTCGCTGCCGACGCTCGACTACTACCAGATGGCCGGCCGCGCGGGGCGCCAAGGCATCGACGATCGCGGCTACGTGTTCGCGGGCGTCAACCTCAAGTTCGACAGCTATACGTCGATCCGCGACACGATCTACGGCGAGATCGAACCCGTGATTTCGCGCTTCAATCTCGCCTATTCGACGATCCTGAATCTGCACTCGCGCTTGAAGGACCGCATCGTAGAGGCGTGCGAGAAGAGCTTCGCGGCCGTGCAGCGTTCCGAGAGCGCCTGGCAAGATTCGATGGCGATCCTGCAAGCGAAGCTGCAAGTGCTACGCGATGCCAAGTACATCGGCGAAGACGAGGAGCTCACCGAGAAGGGCAAGGTCTGCGCGCTCGTCAACGGCTTCGAAATCCAGCTCACGGAGATGTACTACGCCGGAATATTCGAGGGGCTCGACGAAGAGAAGCTCGTGCAGTTGTTCGTGGCGATCGTGTACGAGCCGCGCGGCCCGGACGACCGCGACGAGCGGCGCTCGAAGTCGCGTCTGCAGCGCGCGGCGCACGGCGTGATCAAGGATTTTCAGCGCCTCGAGCGCGCGCACGACATTCCGAATCGCATCAAGAGCCTCGACTTCGACCTGTCGCTCGCCGCGAAGCACTGGGTGCGCGGCGCGACGTTCGAAGATCTCGCGCGTCATTGCGACATGGGAGACGGCGACCTCGTACGTACGTTCCGCCTGTCGATCCAGCTCATGCGGCAACTGCGCAAGTCGATCCCGGAAGACCGGGACTTCGGCGCGCGCCTGCTCGCGGCCGCGCGATCGATCAACCGCGACGTCGTCGACGCCGAGCGACAACTCAACCTGGGAAGCTCGGTCGCGGGATCGTGACCGACCGAAACGCAGACATCGAGAGGGAAACACCATGAAGTGGTTGATCGGATGTGGAGCCCTGTTGCTCATCGTGATCGGTCTCATCGTCGCGCTCGGGTTCGTCCTGTGGGGCGAGGTCGAGGAGATCGGGGACGCGATGCGCGAGTCGACTCAGACGCTCGACGAGGTCGAGGAGCAGCACCCGTTCACGATCCCGGACGACAAGGTCCTCGATCCCGCACGCGTCGACGTCTTTCTCACGGGACGCGAGCGCCTCGCGGCGTTCGTCGACGAGAGCGAAGCGTCGCTCGAGAACGGTTCGATCTTCTCGAAGGTCAACAAGGTCCGCGGGATGGTGCAGAATGCCGTCCCCGAGTACGCGGCGACTCTGAAAGAGATCGGGATGTCGCCGATCGAGTACTCGTGGATCGCCAACGAAATCGGCTACACGACGCAATACTCCAAGCGCGACGAAGTCCTCGCCGAGTTCCCGCAGATGGCACGCTTGCACGGCATTTGGGTCGATGGCGAGGAAGACGAGGGCAGTGAGGTGGAGGACGGCTTCCTCGAGGGCTTCGAGACGAGCGGCGACGGTGGGGGATGGCAGGCGATCTCCCAGATCGATCCGGACCGGCTCACGGTGCCGCGTCCGAACGTCGAGATCGTCGCGGCGCGGGTCGACCGGATCGCCGAGTCGCGCAAGGCGCAGGCGATCGAGGCGTTCGTCGTCCCGATGTACACGGCTCACAATGCCATGGAGGTAGCCAGGAGCGGCGAATCGTCGACGAACGACGCTCCACCGCCCGTGCCGGCGGCGGACGTGCCGGCGGCGGATGACGGAGGGCGCTGACCCCGACGCTCTTGCGGCCGGGCGCGGACGCGCGCCCGTGCCGCCTTCGGGGCGCAGGGGACGCCGAGAGCACGATCTTCGAACTCGCGAGGCGCCGCTACCGGCGCCCCCGCGGAGCGTCGGTTGCGGGGCCGCTCCGGTAGCGGCTAAAGGTCTTGTCCCGGGGGGCTCGATAAACGACTGCCAGCATAGTGCTTGGGTAATACCAATCGGCCGGAGTCGAACCTCGAGATGTCCGATAAGGGCAAGCCAGTCGCGCCTTTGGAAGCGACGCAAGATCTGAACGACCTCGTCTTCCGAGACGATCTCACGCAGATCTACAACCGTCGTTTCTTCTATCGCTACCTACGTGACGAAGTCGCGTGGGGCGATAGCGAAGGCGAGCCGCTGTCGTTGATGATGATCGATCTCGATCATTTCAAGCAGATCAACGACCGGTACGGTCACCTCGAGGGGGACCGTGCGCTGGTTCACGTTTCGAAGCACTTCCGCGAGCACGTCGGCGAGGCGGGGCACGTGATCCGCTACGCCGGTGACGAGTTCGCGGTGCTCTTGCCCGGCATGGGCTGCGCCGACGCGGGCGGCCTCGCGAACCGCATCCTCGAGACACTCCACGCGAGCGAGTTCCGGCTCGAAGCGCTCGACAAGGTGCTGCCGCTCGGGCTGTCGATCGGCGTCGCGTCGTTCCCGGAGCACGCGAACGAGCCGAAGAAGTTCATCGAGGCGGCGGACCGAGCGCTCTACGCATCGAAGCGCGCGGGCCGCAACCGCGTGAGCCTCGCCGGCGCGGACGACGATGCCGACGACTACCGGATTCTCGACAACTTCCCGTCGAAGTCGACGATCGGGCGCGACCGCGAGCTCGAGATGTTCCGCGGCCTGCTCGACACGCCGGGCTGGCCGAACAACGCCATCGTCCTCGTTCGTGGCCTCGCGGGAACCGGCAAGACCCGGTTCTTGCGCGACGTCGAGAACGAGACCGGACAGCGACACTTCACGCGCGTCTTCCACGGCTGCGAAGAGCGCGACGCCGAACAGCCGTACCATCTCTACGCGCGCATGC
>JAUIME010000730.1 GCA_030433195.1 bacterium | reverse complement strand
ACGAACCTCGCCGCTTGGCCGTTTGGCCTCGGGCTGGCCGCTCTCGCTAAAACATCGTGCCCTGCGCCAGAATCCGCTCTTGCGCGATCGTATCGCGCATCTCTTGCGTGACGTCGCCCGTGGGATAATTCCCCGTGAAGCAGGCGTTGCAGAAGCGGGGGATTTCGCGGTTGCCGGCGCTGGCGGCGGCGTTGAGGGCGTCGAGGGGGAGGTAGAGGACGGCGTCGGCGCCGATGGCTTTGGCGACGTCTTCGGCGGTGCGGTCGTTCTTGGCGATGAATTCGTTGGTGGTCGCCATGTCGATGCCGTAGACGCAGGGGTGGCGTAGGGCGGGGGAGCAGGAGGCGAAGTAGACCTTGTTCGCGCCGGCTTCGCGGGCGAGCTCGACGATCTTGCGGGAGGTGCTGCCGCGGACGATCGAGTCGTCGACGAGCAGGACGTCTTTGTCCTTGAAATCGAGTCGGATGGGGTTGAGCTTGCGGCGGATGCTCGCTTCGCGATTCTTCTGGCCGGGCATGATGAAGGTGCGGCCGATGTAGCGATTCTTGACGAGGCCTTCGGTGTACTTGACGCCGAGCTTTTGGGCCATGGCGAGCGCGGAGGTGCGCGAGCTCTCGGGCACGGGGATGATCGAGTCGACCTCGATGCCCGTCTTCTTCCACTCGTCGGCGAGGGCTTCGCCCATGCGCTGGCGCGTCTTGTAGACGCTGATCTTGTCGAGGAACGAGTCGGGCCGCGCGAAGTAGACGAACTCGAAGACGCACGGATGGTGGTTCGGCTCGGCGACTTGCTTGCGGAAGAGGCGACCCGACAGATCGATGTAGATCGCTTCGCCCGGGCGAAGGTCTTGCTTGTTGCGGTAGCCGAGGATGTCGAGCGCGACCGACTCGGACGCGACGGCCCACGTCTGTTCGCCCGTCGCTTCGTCTTCGCGCATGCCGATGATCGCGGGCTTGATCCCGAACGGATCGCGGAACGCGACGAGGCCGACGTTGGCGATGAGTGCGACGACCGAGTACGAGCCCTTGACGCGCTCGAACACCTGCCCGACGGCCTCGAAGATCTGGTCGGCGGGGGACTTCGTCCAGTCGCCGGTCGGCAGCGACGGCGCGAAGACGTTCAACAGCGCCTCGGCGTCACAGCACGAGTTGAGCTGGCGCAGGTCGTTCGTCGCGAGATCCTTGCGCAGGTCGGCGTAGTTCGTGACGTTCCCGTTGTGCGCGAGCGCGATGCCGTAAGGCGAGTTGGTGTAGAACGGCTGGGCGTCCTCGGCGTCGCCGACGCCGATCGTCGGGTAGCGCACGTGCGCGATCCCGATGTTGCCCGTCAGCGGCTCGAGGTCTTCGGGCTCGAAGATGTCGGAGACGAGGCCCGTCCCCTTCTTGATGCGAAACTTCGTGTCGTAGGTCGCGATGCCCGCGGCGTCCTGCCCGCGGTGCTGGATCGCGTGGAGCCCTTCGTACAGCTCGCCCGCGACGGGGTGGTTGCCGATGATTCCGAGAATCCCGCACATGAGGTCGTCGTCTCGTCGTGGTGGGAGCAGCCGCGAGGACCGCGGACCCGGTTGCGGCGACGGACGGCGATCGCCAAGGCACCGTCCGCATGGTGGAGCGACGCGTCGAGTCTATCTCGTGGCCCGCCAGCGCGCCAGGGTTTGGCGGGCCGTTTCTCGCGCTCGTCCGCGAGCACCCGAATCGAGGCCGGACCGCTCGTCGTGGGCCCGGTGCGGCTTCCGCGAGGGAACGATCTCGACCAGCACCGCGTTCGTGACACTCACACCTCGCGCGCTCGACGAACCAGGGCCGACGCTGACGCCTTGGAGGGGGATTCTCGAGCCGTCCGCGAACGCCGAGAGTCGCTCAGCGCCAGCGGCCGTTCAGCGAACTGTCGAACGGCAGGAACACGATCTCGATGCGGCGGTGGAGGGCGCCGATCTGGACGGCCATCCACTCGGGGGCGTACTGGCGCACGACTTCGCGCAGGGGGCGGCCGCCGGCCGTGAAGTCGGACTTGTACCAGTCGAGGAGCTCCGAGACGTGAAGCTCCTGGTCGAGGACCTCGAGGTTGGTGGTGTCGGTGCGGCTGAAGAAGTGGCGGGCTTGCGACTCGAGTTGCGCGTCGAGCTTCGCGCCGACGTACGGCTCGGGACGCAGCACCGGGCAGGCGCGCGCGGCCTTCACGATCGCGAAGTGGATGCGCGGCTCGGTGGACAGCGGACGCAGGATCTTGTGCTCGAGGTGATCGAGGCTCATGCGCTCGCCCCCGATCGTCCAGCGCTTGGCTTGCCAGCGCTCGTCCTTCGGGATCGCGTCGACGGATGCGATGCCGGGATGAGCGAGCACGAGCCGGATCGTGCACGCGTTGTACGCGTTGAGGAGCAGCGCGACGTCTTCGTAGCGCGACAGCGCGCGCCGGTCGGCCTTCGCGATCTGGTCGAGATACCGGTCGAGCCGGTCGCGCTGTGACTCGGCCTCGAGATAGTCGACCTCGCCGTTGGCGTCGACGATGTCGCGCAGCAGTGCGGCGTACTCGCGGTGGTCGAACGTCGTCCCGCGCGTATCGTTGCCGAGCCCCGCTCCCATGCCCTCGACGACGGGCGGATAGTACATCCAGCGCACGAGCGAGTTGTTGCGCACCCACGGACTCTTCGAGCTGCAACCGACGATCACCGACGCGAGCGCAATCGTGATCCAGAGGCTTCGGGGCGTGTGGGTTCGGTCGGGGCGGCGCTCGCGCATGGGGATCCTCGGACGGTTGCGGGTACGGTCAACCCGCTCAGTCTACGTCTCCGGCGCGCGCGCGCCACCCTGTGCGTTTCGCCGAGCGATCAGTACATCGGCGGTTCGTACACCGCGCGTGTGAGGTACACCGCGATCCCGCCCGTTGAGGCAGCGATCACGATGCGAAGTCCGATCGACTTCAGCGCACCGGCGCGCCGTTCGGCGGGGAG
>JAUIME010000729.1 GCA_030433195.1 bacterium | reverse complement strand
CGCGCCGAGGCTGAGGGTGACATCCGTGCGGTCGTCGGAGCCCTCCGGAAAGCCCGGCAGCACCGCGGTCTCGTTGCGGATCACGTCGATGTTGCCCTCGGCGCGGGCGAAGAACTCGACGATGCCCTCGAAATCGGTTTCCGGCTGATACCGGACCTCGCCGGCGAGGGAAAGCTGGCCGAGCGCCACCGTGATCTGTCCTGCTTGCGCCTCTCGCTCGATCGCGAGCATCCGCTCGTGAATCTCGATTCGCGACTTCGGATCGACGAGCTCGCGATTCGCCGCACCGGATCGCGGCGCGCGCGCCACGGCGTCAACCGCGTAGCCGAGTGCCGCAAGGCGAGCGCGATCGGTGGCATCGAGCGCACGCGAATCCGACGCTCCGCGCGTCGCGAGGTGACGATCGAGAGCCGCGCGCATCGCGGAGACTCGGTCGGGTTCGCGCAAAGCCACGTTCTCGGCTTCGAGCGGATCGCTCGCCAAGTCGTACAGCTCGGGCACCGGCGCGTCGATGTACTTCCACCCTTCCGTACGCAGCGTATACGGGGTAGCCCAACCGTACAGGAACCAAGGTGTCGTGGCCTCGCCGTACGCCGCGCGGGCGAGGTCGGCGTCCTCACGATTCGCGTTCCCGGCAGCGTTGTTCGGAACCCCGAGCGCGCCGACCAGACTCGCGCCGTCGAGGTCGTCTTCGGCCACCGCCCCCACGAGCTCGAGAATCGTCGGCAGCACGTCGACCTGCCGCGCGAGACGATCGCTCACACGCCCACCCGGAAGCGCGCCCGGAGCCGCGATCATCAACGGGATGCGAAGCGTATCGTCGTAGACGAAGATCCCGTGATCGCTCTCGCGATGCGGTCCGAACACGCCTTCACCATGATCGGCGACGACGACGAGAAGCGTGCGATCGAGTCGCCCTCTCGCCTCGAGACCGTCGAGGAGCCGACCGATCGCGTCGTCCATCGCCGTCACTTCGGCCAGGTATCGTCCGGGCGACGACGCGTCGAAACGACGCGCGAACGCGGGGGCCGGCGCGTAGGGCAAATGCGGATCGAAGTAGTGCGCCCAGAGGAAATACGGGCGGTCGTCCTCGAAGGCGTCGACGGCCGCGAAGGCCGCGCGCGTCACGTCCGGTGCGTTGCGGCTCGACTCCGGCGCCCCCCGATCGGCGTTCGGAGACAGCGCGGCGTCGTCGTAGGTATCGAACCCCTGCTGCAAACCGAACCGACGTTCCAAGACATACGCGGCGACCACCGCGGCGGTCTGGTATCCCTCGTCGCGCAACGCCTCGGCGAGCGTCGTCAGATCGTCGTCGAGCGTGTAGAAACCGTTGGCGCGTACGCCGTGGCGCGGCGGCAACAACCCCGTGAAGATCGAGGCGTGCGACGGCAGCGTGAGCGGCGTGTGGGCGAACGCTCGCGAGAAGCGCGTTCCGCTTGCGGCCACGGCATCGAGCCGCGGAGTGTGCGGCACGAGCGACGTACCGGGAACCTCGTCCGCGTAGGAGGAAAGCGCGTCGAAACGCGTCGTATCGAGCGTCACGAGCACGACGTTCCAACCGGCGAGCATCGCGGACGCGTCGCCCGTCTTCGTTCGCGTGCCGCATCCCGCAAGTGACGCGAGCACCACGAACATCACGAGCCACGCCAGCCCCTGCCGTGCGTCGACGGCCGTCGCTTCGATCGCGAGTCTTCTCGACATGCGCGCATCGTAGCATCGACGTCATCGATCCTCGTGCCGGGTGAGCTCGAAGATGGCGTCCGTGGTTCGACCTGCGACCACCTCGATCGCGCGGGGCGTGAGGTCGGCGCTCATGTTGGGCGGAAGCAACACCGCATACGTTCCCGCCGCGAGGTCGATGCGAAAGCTCGATCCGTCGGTCCCGACGGACGACATCGCGTCCGGTCGCGGGATCGGGTTGCCCTCGGCATCGAGTCGCCGAAAGCCGAACCAGAATCGACCGTCCATCGGGTCGCCATCGATGCGGATCGTGCCTTCGACCCTGCCGAGCGGCGCGAGACGAAGCTCGAGATCGAGCGATTCACCGGGCGTAATCGTGACGTTCCGAATCACCGCGCCCGGCCCGCGCATCGTTCCCCCGACTTCCCGCGCTTGGGCAGTCGCGACCATTTCGTAGGCACCGGGTGGCACGTCGTCGAACCGGAACCGGACTCCGGTCAGGTCGGGCGCGAGCGTCGTCTCGCCGAAGAGTCGGACCTCGTAGCGCGATCGCAGTTCACCGTCGACTCCGATCACAACACCTGCAACCGTCGCCGAAGTCCGCGACTCGCCCGCAGGATCCGCCATGCGGAAGACCGCGCCGTCGAGATCGTCCACGCGAAACGGCTCCTCGGTTCCCGCGCGGCCGACCGCACGCACCTCCACGACGCAGGGCCCCGGCGGGAGTCCTGGGTAGCGAAACGTCCCGCTGGCATCCGTGAAGACGTCGCCGTACGAAACGCCCCCGATCGGGTCGTCGGAGAGCACGCGCACCCATGCCGCGAGCGGTTGTCCCGAATGCGTCAGGACACGGGCGACACATTCGCGCTCGCTGCGTTTCAAGACGATCGCGGGCGGTTCGTCTCGAGGATCGCGCGAAGCGACGAGCGCGCGGAGTTCGTCCGTACGCATCACTCGCCCCTCGAAGCCGGCGGCGCTCAGTAGAACATGGGTCGCGTCGTATCGCTCGAGCCCGCGAAGGGTCACGAGCCCTCCTTCTGCAGACGACCCGAGCCAGCCGTGGCCCAATCGAGCGCCGACGATGCCACGGTCCGACTCGTCGACGATTCGGACCGACGCTTCGTTCGACGTCGGCGCATCCGGGACGACGAGCGGGTCCGCACGGTAGCCGCCTTCCGCGTAGCGAATCTCGACGGGCTCGCCCGACGAGTCGTGAAGCGAAGAGAGCACGAGTCGGTGGGGATGCGTCACGTCCGGAAACGGAACGAGG
>JAUIME010000728.1 GCA_030433195.1 bacterium | reverse complement strand
TCGAAGGGTCGCCACGGCTCAAGCGCGTTACGGAAGTGAAGCCGCTCGCCTTCGTCGGTCGCCTCCTGTTCGGGAAGCGCAAGACCCGCCTCGACGAAATCGAAGGCGGCGGTTGGATCCGCAAGGGGTTCGCGATTCCGCTCGTGATCGGGATCGTCGGCGCCGTCGTGGCGTGGCAGGTCTTCGGCCCGTTCGTCACGAAGAAGAGCATCGAGACGATGGCGTCGATCACGACCGGCAAGGACTTCACGATCGGCGGCGCGCGCCTTTCGTTCCTCGGCGGCTCGCTCGGTGTCGCGGACGTCGACGTACTCGAGCCCCATGTGACCGAGGATCCGAAGATCGCCGACGGACAGCGTCTGCGATTCGATCTGAGTCCGTCCTCGTTGCTGTCGAAGCGACTCGTCGTTGACGAGCTCGCGATCGAGAATCTCCAGATCTTCGGGGCGAAGAACCGACCGCCTGGCGAAGGCGGGAAGGCGCCCGAGGCACCGCCGCTGCCGCCCGAACCGAAGGACGGCGAGCCGATCGGGCTCGACGACGTGTACGAGTGGATCGAGGCCAACGAGGAGCGTCTCTCGTGGGTGCTCGATCGCGTGGCCGAAATGCTCGAGCCGCGACCGCCGGCGCCTCCCGCCGATCCCCGAGACGTGTTGGCGAGGCAGCGTGCGACCTGGGTCGCGCGTTCGGACGAACGCCCGTTCTTCGTCGCGCAGACGCTCGCCGTGCGGAACCTCGTGTTCGATTGGCGCGACGAGAAGGGGCCGCACACGGCTCTGGAGCGGCTCGATCTGTCGCTCGACGGATTGAGCTCGAGCCCTGCGGCGCACGACGTCCCGATCCGATTCGGGGCCGAGGGGTCGTGGGCGGGTCGCGCGATTCGGCTCGAGGGCGTGCTCGACGGGCGCAAGGGATCGGACGCGGACGATACGATCACGATCCAGCTCGCGGCGCCGCAGTTCGAGGCGGCGCGTCGCCTCGGCATCCGCGACGGCGAAGGGCTCGACCTCGCGATCGACCTCGCGTTCGACGCCGCGTCTCGCTCGCTAAGCGCCGCGCGCTGCAAGGGCGGCTTCCGCAGCGCCATGCTCGGCGATGTGGCGTTCGCGTTCGACGGCGTCGGCGCGCGAGCCTTCGACGTGCAGCTCTCGAACATCGACCTCGCGGCGGCCGGCATCTACGCGAAGCCCGACGCACTCAAGGTCGATCGTGGCAAGCTCGGCCTACGGCTCCAGCTCGGCGAACGGGACGGAGCGCTGGACGGGGCGCTCGAGATCGTCGCGCAGGAGCTCCGCCTGGCGCCCGGCACCAAGAGTCAGATCGCCGGTGTTCGCACCGATCTGATCTGCGAAGGGCTCAACGCAGCGACGGCCGGCGAGCCGCTCGCACTGCGGTTCCTGCTCGGCGGGAGTGTCGCGTCCCCGAAACTCTCGATGAGCGAGGAAGGGCTCGTCGCCGTGCTCGAATCGGCGAAGGCGGGGCTGATCTCGGCGGGCCGCGAGCGTCTCGCCTCCGAGATCGAGCAACGATTGGGCCCGCTTCGCAACGTCGTCGACAAGAAGGCGGGGCGCGTCGAGAAGATCCTCGAAGATCCCACGCAGGTTCTCCGCGACCCGAGCGAGATCCTGAAGGATCCCGGCAAGATTCTCGACGACCCGAAGTCGATCCTGAAGGACGGAAAGATCGACGTCGAGAAAGCCGAGCAAGCGGGCAAGCGCCTCGGGAACCAGCTCGAGAAGTCGCTCGGCCTGGGCGGGCTCCTCGGCAAGGACGACGACGACAAGAAGAAGAAAGACAAGAAGAAGAACGAAGAGGACAAGAAGAAAAAGAAGAAGAAGGACAAGGACGGCAACTCCTGAAATAGGCGGGAGTGTTCGGGGGAGGGAGCAGAGATGGCGTGGCAGGGGATCTGGTTCGAACCGGAAGCGGGGCCGGGAGGCCTGCGCGACCCCGAGTATCTGCAAGTATTGGTTCCGCCGATCGTGTATCCGTACGCGCACTCGTTCGTGAATGCCGAGACCGCGCGCGTTCGCGAGTCGCGCGATCCGGGACTCTATTGGAAGGACGGCGAGCATCATCGCGTGTACTACTCGCTCGCGCACGACTCGCGCGAGACGGGCGTGGGGGACCAGGGCTGCCGGATCTTGCGCTGGTTGTTCGAGAGCTTCGACCCCGACGACGAGGCGACACTGGCGGCGCGATTCAGCGAGATCCCGGTGATCCTCCACGGCGATCATCGCGGGAAGGCCGCGGCGATGGCCAACGCGCTCACGCTCATCCGATTCCTCACGGCCGACGAGGATCAGGCGATCGCCAAAATCATGGTCTGGCCTTGGGACGTGAATCGACTCGGTCCTGGTCGCGCCGCCCACGAGTACGAGACGCGCGTGCGCGAGTTTCTCGCCGCGTCGGTGCTCTATCCCGAAGACGTGACCCTGTTCGACGTGCTCGGTCGCGCCGACCTGCGTTCGTTTCGCGAGTTCGCGGCGTGCTGCTTCTCGCAGATCGGTTTCGTTCGTTCGCTTCTCGATTGGGTCGACGACGGCTGGCCGGAAACCCGTGAGCAGGAGATCGCGCTCGAAGAGAAGCTGCGCAACTCGCTCATCGACGAGGCGCGGTTTCTCAAGCAACCCGACTGAGGCACCGGCCCCGGGTACTGCGATCAGGTTCTGAAACGCCGCGAGCGGTCGCTCACGACTGGCGCTCGCTCACGACTGCCGTTCGATCGGCCGCACGCGCCGACGACGCGGGTCGACCGTTCGCGTGCGCAGGTCGCGCGCGTCCTCGATGACGAGGCGAAGGGAGCGACCCTTGCCCTCGACCTTCGTGACCTGGCCGATGAAGCGCCCGTCGACCTGCACCCAGTCTCCGCGTTCGAAGCGCGGGCGTTTCGGCGCCGGGGTCGCGTCGGAAGCGTCGCTCGCGACTGCGTCTCTCGTCGCGTCGGGCGCCGC
>JAUIME010000727.1 GCA_030433195.1 bacterium | reverse complement strand
GTCCGCGGCAATCTCGGAGGCCCATCCGGCGTCGATCGAAGGATCGATGTCGGACGGACGCGCACCGGTGGCGTCGCGGCCGCCGAGAAACGCGAGTCCGGAAACGGGACGCAGCGAGCCGTCGATGAAGCGGACGTTCCGATGCAGGCCTCCGACGACACTCGCGTCGAGAACCGTAACGGGGTCGGGTGGCGCGCTGAAGAACACGAGGATCTCGTGGCTTCGAACGTCGGACTCGGGGACGCGTATCGGCAGCGTGCCGCCGTCGATCGGGATCGTGTCGACGACGAGCAGGCGACCCCCGAAAGGCTCGCGGCTCGAAGAACCGCCCGAGCATCCTGCCACGAGCGCGAGACCGAGTCCGATCCACACGAGGGGCCCGAGTCGGCAGCAAGCCGACCGGCGCGACGTTTCGAGTCTGTGGCGGACCAAAAGGCGCTCCCTTCGCGGTGCGCGGGATCGGACGCCGTCTGGCGTGCCGATCCTGGATTCGACCGGAATCCTCGGTAGTAGGAAGCAACCGCCGTGCCGCGAGTCGCGGGGCAAGACAAGAGAGCGTAAGCGCAAATAAAGCAGCACCTTACACTCGCGCGCCGAAAGCTTGCGAGGCTGCGATCGTGCGGGTATCAGTCATGACGTGCGATCGATGTCGCACGCTCGACCGCTCTCCTGCGCTGCGCCGGCCTGCGTTGGTTCGGTTCGAAACCGTGTGCTATGATCCGGACCACTCCACGAGCGCTCCGGCCCGCGCTCTGCCACGACGGCCTGTCCCCGCGACGAAGAGGACTCGACGTTGCTCGAAGAAGAAGTCCCTCGACGACTCGACGAAGAGGATCACGCGCTACGCCCCCGGTCGTTCGACGAGTTCATCGGGCAAGACGCCATCCGCGCGAACCTGCGCGACTACATCGGCGCGGCGAAGCGACGCGGCGAACCGCTCGACCACATCCTCTTCTCGGGGATGCCCGGTCTCGGCAAGACGACGCTCGCCCACCTCGTGGCCTACGAACTCGATGCCGAGCTGAGGATCACTTCCGGCCCGGTCCTCGAGCGCGCCGGCGACTTGGCCGGAATCCTCACCAACCTGCACCGCGGTTCGATCCTCTTCATCGACGAGATCCATCGTATGCCGCGCAGCGTCGAGGAGTATCTGTACTCCGCGATGGAAGACTTCCAGATCGACATCGTCATCGACCAAGGGCCGAGCGCGCGCTCGGTTCGCCTCGATCTCGAACGTTTCACCGTGATCGGCGCGACCACACGCGAGGGCCTGTTGTCGAGTCCCCTGCGCGCTCGCTTCGGAGTGCTCGAGCGGCTCGAGCCGTACAGCGCCGTCGAGCTCGGGAGCGTGCTGCACCGCTCCGCCCGACTGCTCGAGATCGGGCTCGACGACGACGCGGCCATGACGATCGCGAAGCGCTCGCGCGGGACGCCTCGCGTCGCGAACCGTTTCCTGCGGCGCATTCGCGACTTTGCCGACGTCGGCGACAAGGATCGGATCGACTTCGAGACGGCCGACCGCGGCCTCGAACGACTCGGGGTCGACGAACGCGGGCTCGGATCGCTCGATCGCAAGATCCTGCAGTTTCTCGCGCAGCATGGCGGCGGACCCGTCGGACTGAAGACGCTCGCGATCGCCGCCGGCGAAGAGCCGGGTACGCTCGAAGAAGTCTACGAGCCCTTCCTCATTCGCGAAGGCTGGATGCTCAAGACTCCGCGCGGCCGTTGTCTCACGGAAGCCGCGTTCGACTATCTCGGCATCGAGCGTCCACGCGGCTGGGATGCGTCCGTGCGCGGCCAAGGCTCGCTGTTTTGATGACGACGCCCATGCTCGACGGCGACCGTTGCTTCGTCGCGCCGCGCTCGCCGGCCGGTCCATCCCTCGCAATGGTGTTCGCGACGCTGATCGCGATCCCGTTCTTCGCCCTCGGTTGTCGAGGTCACGTCCGCGAACCCGTGCGGCCGAGCGTCCTCCCGCTCGCGGTTGAACCCGTGGTGACCGTTCGCTTGAGTCGCTACGCGGGCAAGACCTCGGTACCGATCGCGATCGACGGGACGTACACGATCGAGAGCGGATCGGGAGCTCCCCTCCTCGCGCAGCGTCCCGCACTCGACCGTGCGGAGCTCACGCGGATTCCCGGCGGCTTCGAGCTCGGCGGGCAGCGCGTCAGCGGCGAGCGGCTCGTGCTCCGCCCGACCCGTGTCGACACGACCCAGATCCGCATCGACGGGCGTCCGTACCTTGGACCGATCTCGGTGAGCGCTCGTTCGGACGGAGCCCTCGTGCTCGAGAACCGCGCGCCTCTCGAGACGTATCTCGAAGGCGTCGTGCCGTCCGAGATGCCGGTCGATTACCCCGACGCCGCGCTCCGCGCGCAGGCCGTGGCCGCACGCACCTACGCCGTCGCGCAGATCCTCGCGGCTCGTGCGCGCGGCGTCCCCGCCGTGCTCGACGACACGGTCGCGTCGATGGCGTATCGCGGTCGCGAATGGGTTCGGCCCTCGACGACGGCCGCGGTGCGCGCCACACGCGGACGAATCCTGGCGTGGAACGGAAAGCCGATCACCGCCTATTTCCATTCGACGTGCGGTGGGACGACCTACTCCGCTCGCGACGCGTTCGGCGACGCCGACCTTCCACCGCTCGCCGGTGGCGTGGCGGACCCGTTTTGCCGCGGATCGAAGTATGCCCGATGGCGAGCCGAGCTGTCCGGATCGATGCTCGACAGCACGATGCCGAAGATCGGACTCGTCGGCGCGTTCGAATCGATTCTCGTCACTCGGACGACGCTCGGACGCGCGACCCGTGTCCGCGTCGACTCGAGCGCGGGAACGCGGGAGCTTTCGGGAATCGACTTCCGGCTCGCGAGCGATCCCGCCACATTGCGCAGCACTCACTGGACGCTCGTCGAACCCTTCGCAGACGGAATCGTCATCGAAGGCCGCGGGTACGG
>JAUIME010000726.1 GCA_030433195.1 bacterium | reverse complement strand
TGTCGACGGATCGCGTACACTCGACGGCTACGACGGTGACCGACTCGCGTCGCAGGGCGTAGTGGGTGTCGCGAAATCGATCGTGGAGGAAGATGCGATCTTGCCGATCGAGCGCGGCCAAGTCGCAGGCGCGAGCACCGAGGACGGCGATCCGCCTGGAATCGGGCAGCAGCTCGTCGACGGTGAAGCCGTGTTTGTTTCTCTCCAACCGGAGCAACGGCTCTCGCGGTGCGAAGTGAAACGCTTTCAGCGAACCCGGCCCGTGCGCGATGCCGAAGATCTCGTTCTCGGGCCCTGGAACGATACGAAAAGCACCTGCCTGTTGTACGTCGCGGCGCGCCCGCGGAAGCTCGTTCGCGTGCTCGATCTCGTCGAAGAGTACCGTGCCGTCTCGTTCGACGGGCGCGAAGACCCTGTGCCCGTCCTCGCGAAGTCGGTCGATCAAGTCCTGCAAGCCATCCTTCGCCAGCCAGGCGGCGGCTCTCGACGGCGTATCGCTCATCGGTCGTGTCCGTCCGTCCCGGTGGGGGGATCCGGGGGCGGTGTCTCGGCGGGGCGGGCGGGGGGGGGCGGGCGATCCGGCTTTTCGCCGTGCGTGCCGAAGCGACGGAGGCGTTCCGCCATCCGACGCAGTCGCCGGTTCGCCCGGTGATGAATGGTACCGGCGTCACGGATCGAGCCGGCGCGAACCCCCGTGAAGATCTCCAGCGCATCGTCGATCGTCGCAACCGGATACAAGTGGAACGTCCCGGAATCGATGGCTTGCATCACTTCGGAGTCGAGGATCAGATTGTCCACGTTCTGTATCGGAAGGACGACGCCCTGGTCGCCCGTCAGGCCCACCTCGCGGCAGACGTAGTAGAATCCCTCCACTTTCTCGTTGATGCCGCCGATCGGCTGAATCTCACCGAACTGATTGACCGATCCGGTGATCGCCAGGTCCTGCCGTAGGGGGGCCTCGCTGAGGCTCGAGATAAGTGCGAGTAGCTCCGCGGCGGAGGCACTGTCTCCGTCGATTCCCGAATACGATTGTTCGAACGCGAGGCTCGCGCTCAAGCTCAGCGGGAATCTCTGCGCGTACACGTGACGCAAGTACCCCGTGATGATCAGCACCGCCTTATCGAAGGTCTTGCCGCTCATTTGCGCCTCGCGGTCGACGGCGACGATGCCGGCTTGTCCGAGCGAGACCGAGGCCGTGATACGTGAGGGACGTCCGAACTGGTATCCGCCGATGTCGAGTACCGCGAGTCCGTTCACTTGCGCGACGCGCGTCCCATCGATGTCGACGAGCAGGGTCTTGTCGCGGATCATCTCGCGGACCTTGGTTTCCACTCTGTTCAGGCGAAACGATCGTTGTCGCAGTGCGTGCTCGACATCCTCGCCGCGAACGGTCTCGTGCCCTCTCTTGGTCGCCCAGAAGGACGATTCTCGTACGATGTCGCCGAGATCGGACCACTGGCTGGGAAGCTTGCGGCGATCGCCGACGAGGCGCGCTCCGTGCCGGAGTACCGACTCCACCGCGTCCGCAGTGAAGGGCAAGATGTGGTCTTGGCGCACGGTTCGCGCGAGTTCGGCAATGCAATTGCGTCGCGCCTCGTCGCCTTCCGCTTCGTAACCGAATTCAGCCCGGACCTTGAAGATCTCCGAGAAGTCTTCGTCCGCGAAGTACAGCATCTGGAACACGGATGTGGGCCCGACGAGAATCACGCGAGCGTCGAGGTCCATCGATTCCGGCTTGAGGGCCGAAGTCGTGAACATCGAGAACGGGTCGTAGCCCTCGATTTCGAGCTGTTGCTGTTTGAGGCACTGCTTGAGCCAACGCCATACGAAGGGTTCGAGAAGCGCGTTGATGACCGGGATGACGATGCACCCGCCGTGAGCCCGCAAGAGCGATCCGGCCGTCACTCGGGTGAAGTTCGTGACCAAGCGGCCGTGGCGGTCGACCATGCGTTCCACGGCCCCGAAGAGATTCCGGTAGGTGGGTGCCGGTTCGACGATCACCGGCGCTCCGTCGCTCTCGCTGTTGTCGACGAGGACGTTCACGCTGTAATCGACGAACAGCTCTTCCTCCGAGGGCGGTGCCAGAAACGGTGGCATCATCGGCTGTTGCTGCGGTTCTTGAAAGTCGCCGAGGTGTTCGAGAACGTGTTCGCGGACGTCGTCGAGGTACCGACGGACGTCGCCGTTCGGGTACTTCTCCGCGATCTCGTCAACGACCGGGCGTACGGCTTCCTCGGCGACGCGGCGCTCGATCTGTTTGACCTCGCGCCCCAGGGTTCGCATCAGCTTCTGGTGCTGTCGCAGGACGGCCTTTACCTCGCGTTGCAGCTCGCGGTGCTTGTTGCGCAATTCGGTTCGCTGCTCTTCGCTCAGAGCGGCGAGCTCCTCGTCGGTCATCGGGCGGTCATCGTGAATCGGAATGAAGCCGATCTGTCCGCCGGGACCGACCTGCAGGGCGAATCCCGCCTTCTCCGCGCGATCGGCCAACTGCCGATTGATCTCCTCGCCCTGTTCGCCGAACTTTTCGGAAAGACGTTCCTTCTCCTCTTCGAACGTTTCCTTCCGAAAGGTTTCCGGCAGCAACCGGCGCAGCTCGCGCACGAGTTCCTGCATGTCGTCGCGAAGCCGCCGTCCCCATCCCGCTGGCAGCAGAAGGGCGCGGGGGCGATCCGCGTTGCGGAAGTTGCGGACCAGAACGCGATCCGGAGGAGTCGGCGATGCCGACGTCAGTTCTTCGAGGAGCTCGGCGATTCGCCGCTCGCGGTGTGTCCCCGTGAGTCCGCAGACGTAAATGTTGTAGCCGGGGTGGCGGACCGCCAGGCCGAGCTCGATGGCGGCCATCGCACGCTCTTGGCCGAACCAGTCGCCGTCGACGGCGATCTCGTCGGTTGTCGCGAACGACAACTCCGATGCGTCGGATGCAAGTGCGAGGTCGCTACGGGAAAGCTCTCGGTG
>JAUIME010000725.1 GCA_030433195.1 bacterium | reverse complement strand
CGCGGCCATGTTGTTTCGCGCCGCCATGATGGCATCGTCGTCGGGATCGAGCTCGTGCTCGGCCCGCTCCATGAGTTCGAGCATGTAGTCGACGCCCGTGCGCGGATCGTGGCTCGTGAGTGCGAGGCCGCGGACGAGCAGCGCGCGCCAACGCAGGTCGGAAAGCGAAGGGTCGTCGTTCGCGTCGAGGATCGCGATCGGAACGACGAGACGCTCGGCTGCCTGGACGAACCGTCCCGAATCGTGCTCCGCGTACGCGAGCTCGATCTCGGCGCGGATCGTGTCGAGGTATTCGTTGCCGAGACGTTCTCGCCGAAGCGAGACGGCCTGCTCGAGGTGCGTCGTAGCGGCATCGAGCTCGCCGAGTGCGCGGTACGAACCACCGATCGCCAACCGGATCGCGGCTTCGATGAGCGGCTTCTCCGCGAGGTTGCCCTCCGGGGCTGTGGCGACTTCGATGCGGCGGCTCGCCTCCTCGAGAACCTCGTACATCGTGACGTCACGGCCTTGTCCTTCGCGGCCTGACGGACGCACCGACGAGAGGAGGTCTTGATCGAGAAAGTCGATCACGACGCGGGCGTTCTCCGCCTGGATGCGCGCTTCCTCGAGCGACGCATCGAGCGCGTCGTTCGCGGCTTCGAGGTCGAGGTTCGCATCGGCCAGGGCCACGTTGGAGTCTTCGAGTTTGCGGTTGGCGTCCGCGAGCTCGTCGTTCGTACTCTCGAGCAGGGTGTTGGTGCGCTCGAGCTCCTCGTTGGCTTCGGTGGCCGACAAAAACCCGAGCGTCGTGCCGGTCGCGCCGACGAGGAGCGCCGCGAGCGTCAGGGCGGCGCCGCCGACGAGAACACGATGCCGACGCACGAACTTGCGCAGGTGATACGTCGCGGTGGCGGGACGAGCCAGGATCGGCTCGTCGCGTAGCGTGCGTCGAATGTCGGCCGCGAGTGCGCCCGCGGACTCGTAGCGCTTGTCGCGGTCCTTCTCCATCGCGTGCGCGAGGATCGCTTCGACGTCGCCGCGCAGGGACACGTCGAACGAACTCGGCCGAGCGGGCTCGGTCTTCGTGATCAGACGCGCCGCCTCGACGAGCGGCAAGTTCGCGACGTCGTGCGGCGGGACGCCCGTGACGAGCACGTAGAGCAGGACACCGAGCGCGTAGACGTCGCTTCGGGTGTCGACGTCGCGACCGTCGAGTTGCTCGGGGCTCATGTACGCGAGCGTACCGATCAACTGTCCCGCGCGCGTGATCTGCGTGGGGTCGGCTTCGTCGTCGCTACGGATCCGCGCGATCCCGAAGTCGAGGACCTTGGGCTGGCCGATGCGGTCGACGTCGTGCGTGGAACTCGAGCCGCGCGTCGCGGTCGGATCTTCGTCGTTCGACGCACCGCCCACCACGAGGATGTTCGCGGGCTTCAGGTCGCGATGGATGACCCCGTTCTGATGCGCATGCTGAACGGCATCACAAATGCGCGCCACGAGCTCGAGCTTCGCGGGGAGGTTCAGCTCGTGCATCGCGACGAAGCGGTCGAGCTTCTCACCCGCGACGAGCTCCATCGCGAGGAACGGGCGCGACGATTCTCCTTCGTCGGTGATGCCGGCTTCGAAGATCTGCGCGATGCCTGGATGTTGGAGCCTGCCGAGGATCTGGGCTTCGTGACGGAATCGTTGCACGACTTCCGTCGACAGGTCGCCGGGGCGAATGAGCTTGAGCGCGATGCGTCGCCGCGGCGACTCTTGCTCGGCTTCGTAGATGACGCCCATGCCGCCGCGGCCGATCTCGCCGAGGATGCGATACGGACCGATGCGTTCGGGGAGTGCTGACTCGGCTCGCTCGCCGGCGACGAGTCCCGCCGCAAGCGCTTCGACCGCGGCGCCCGCCTCGAGCTCGGAGACGGGGTCGGATCCGCTTCCGGATTCGGGGTCGTGCTCGAGGAGCGAATCGACTTCGCGACGCAGCGCTTCGTCGTCTCCGCAGGCATCGCGGACGAACGCCGCGCGCTCGGCCGGGTCGAGTTCGCACGCGTCGTCGAAGATCTGGAAGGCGCGCCTCGACCGCTGCGTTGCGTCCACGCTGTGAAACCTCCGTACGTCGACTCGCGTGTCAGCCGGACTCGGCGCTCAACTCGCGATTCAGCCACGCTCGCGTGCGACGCCAACGCTTCTCGATCGCGCGCGTCGAGCGCTGCTTGAGCTTGGCGACTTCTTCGATCGTCATGCCGGAGAAGAAGCGCAGCTCGACGATGCTCGCGTCTTCTTCGTCGATGTCCTTGAGCTTCTCGAGCGCGTCGTCGAGGGCGACGAGGTCGACGGCGGGAGTCTCCGACGGTGTCGACAGATCGTCGATGAGCACGCGCTCGCCGGGGGCGGTGCGCTTGGCCGCGCGCTTCGACTCGGCGTGGTTCATGAGGATCTGGCGCATGGCCCGCGCCGCGATCGCGCAGAAGTGGGCCCGATCTTCCCAGCGGCTCGAACTGCGTACGAGCCGCAGATAAGCTTCGTGCACGAGTGCCGTCGGCTGCAGCGTTTCGTTCCCGGCCGGGGAGCGGAAGTAGGCGGCCGCGCGCGAGCGCAGCTCGGCATAGACGATGGGCAGGAGCTGTTCCGCAGCCAGCGGATCTCCTTCCTCGATCCGGGACAGAAGCCGAGTCGTCTCCTCGGCGACCGCGCCCGCGTCAGAATGCCCGTACTGATCGTCGATCGCGTCCACGGCGCCAGCTTACCATCGGGTTCGCCGTTCCTGGACCTGGAAACCGGGGCGCGATCGGCGAGATTCATCGACGACCGGCCGCAACGTCCTGCAGCCGGGATGACGCCACCGTGCGCGAAAACCGCCGGGGCCCATAGGGGTTGGCTCGTTGACCGCGCTGAGGATTCTTCGAGTCGTCAGGGCGCGCGCCGGCCGTGGTCCGAGGCGTCATTTCGTCGGTTGGATCGTCACGTCGCAGGTTCGGAGTTCGAAGATGCCC
>JAUIME010000724.1 GCA_030433195.1 bacterium | reverse complement strand
GGACGCACGATCCGCTTCGCCGAGTTGCTGGAACAGGCCGATGTTGTTCCAAATCACTCGCGGCTTGGGGAGCCCCGGGGCGAGGAATGTCGGAAAGCACATCGGCCCAAGGGCGTAGGGCTGCATCGATGCCGAAGATTCGCTCGGCTCGCCGAGCCACGCATAGAGAACGAAGGGTGCGGGGGCCGGTCCCGCAGGGGCAGGAGTCATCGTGATCTCGAGCGGGGTCAGGGTGGGGAGACGTACTTCGCGCATCGAGTCTCCGGCCGAGCCGTTCACGAACAGGACGTCCGAGGGGGTCCCGTTTGCGAGATCGACGCGACCATAGCGGCTCGAGAACGCGAGGCGCATTTCGTCCATCCCGATGTCCGGTTCGTTCTGACCGTCTCGGTTGCCGTCGATGGAGCGTTCGTCTCCTTCGTGGTCGGTGAGAGGGATTCCCGGCGCGTTCGCATCGCCCGCGTCGACGCAGGGCGAATCGGTGCGTAGGTGAAAATCCTGACGCTCGGGGGCGAGGAACAGCGGGTCGGACTCGATCATCCCATCGCCCCAAAGCAGCGTTGACTCCGAGTCGACTTGCACCGAGGCGAGACCACCCTCGACGGCGCTGTACGAGATGGTCGCCACGACGTCCCAGTTGCCGACGTAGAGCTCCGGACCCTGGAGCGCGGAGGCGCCGTTCGCCCACAAGATCGTGTTGGTGATCAAGGGATGACTGTCGTCGGAAAACGCGAGACCGCCGCCCCTGCCGGTCTCCGCCACTTCGTTCCGGAAGAAGACGCAATTGGCGATCTCGAGTCCTCCGAGCTCGTTCCAAAGGCCGCCGCCGAGGCTCCTCGCGCGATTCTCGAGAAAGAGGCAATTGGAGATCGTGGCACTCGACCCGAGACCCTTGATGCCGCCACCCTTGGAAGCCGCGACGTTCTTGGAGATGACGTTGCCGGTCAGAAGTCCGGTTCCCGAGAAAAGGTAGATCCCGCCGGCGTCGTACTCGGATCGGTTGTCGCGAATGAGGTTGTCGCGGATCGTGCACGAACCCACACAGACGATCCCGCCTCCCGCGAACGAAGTCGTGTTGTCGTGGACCGTGTTGTTCGCGATCCAAGAGGACCCTCGGCAGGAGATCCCCGCCTCCCGGTTGTGGGAGATGACATTGTCGACGACCGTGGCGCCGTCGCATTGGATGCCGGCGCCGTTGAAGAGACCGGAGTTCACGTTGCCCGTGACGATGTTCCCGCGGATGATCGGTGCCGTGCCGGTATGAGCCTGGATTCCGCCCCCTGAGCCGCGAGTGATCGTGAACCCCTCGATCACGGAGTCCGGACCCTCGCCGGTCTGGAACGTCACGACGACGCCTGTGTGATTCGCGTCGATCGTCGTGACTTCCGGTCCGTCGCTACTCCGAACGACGATCGCTTTCCCGCGAAAGTCGAGCGTCTCGAGATACGGTCCGCCGTTCACTTCGTCGGGTGCGACGAGAACCACGTCTCCCGCGACGGCGGCATCGATCGCCGCCTGGATCGTCGGGTAGGTCTGCGGTACGGCCAGCGTGTCCGAGAAAGCCGAAGACGATCCGAAGAGCAGCAATGCGAGCGAACCGAACACGGACGAGCCGAACACCGACGAGCGAAACGCGGACGAGCCGAGCACCGAAGAGCCAAACGTCGAGCCGATCGCCGCCATGCGGGCGAGCATCCTCATTCTTCACCTCCGATTCCTGGATCCCCGATCGCGCCACCCTACCGAATGGTCGTCGTTTCTGCCAAGAGCGAGCTTTGGACGAGGCTCAGGTGTCGACGAGGGCGTCGCGCGAAATCCTCCGTGTTTTGTCTCCCGGGTTTCGCGGCGGGTGTCGTCGAACTCGTCGATTCGATCACTCAGGTACCTTGCGGAGGACACCACGGATGAAGAACCGCTGTCGACCCCACAGGACGTGCCGTGACTCGTCGTCGAGCCCACTCTCCCACGGCGTTACGAAGGCGATCCGAGACTCTTGGATCCTCGGCCTCTTGCTCATCGTGGCGCTCGCGAGCGGATGGGCAAGAACCACGACGAGTGCGACGGCGTCGGAATCGGAAGGGCCCGGCGAGTCGGGCGAGGCGGCACTGCGGAATCCGTTCGAGAGGGTTCGGGGACTTCCGTACCGAAGCCAGATGTGCGGGACCGGACAGCCCGGCCGGCTCTCTTCGGCGATGGCATGCGAAAGGATCGACCGCGTGTTTCGAGAGCTCGGTTACGAGCTGCAGCCCGGCTACGCCTACCGCAAGGGCAACGTCGCCTTCACGGCGGATGGATACGATCCGGCGAAAGGTGTGGGCTACGTCTTCGCGAGCGCCGGTCGGTTGAGCGACGATGCGTTTCTCTCTTGGACCCGGAGCCCGCGAGGCGATGTCGAGGGCGATCGTGATCTGCAGCGCCATCGGTTGAGGGTCGATGCGAAGAACGTGAGCCAGGGCCTCGCCGACCTCGCGTACGAAGTCATCGCGAAGGAAGGGGACGCGTTCGACGTGGCGTTCGCCGAGTGGAGGATTGCCTACGATGCCGAGCGCCTTTCCATGAGCGAGATCGACAAGGTGAATCAGCGTGGGCCGAAGCGCGGTGAGTTCATCGCCATCGTGACCCCCTTCGACCCTCGATACGAGTTCGAGTGGGAGGGCAATCGCGAGCAAGGCGATCGAGAGCGCGAACTCCTCGAGCAACTCGCGATCGAAACGGACCCGACGAGGCAAGAGACGCTCCGCGACGAGATCTGGAAGGAGATCGCGAGCGAGGCACTCGCGAGACTCGAGCACGACGTGCGTGAATACATCCGCTGGGCTCGATCTCGCGGCCTGCCGTAGCCGTCGGGGTCACAAGAGCGAACGGTACTCGTTCAGCGCATCTCCGCGAACCGACGGAGGGCTTGTTCCTGCGCGATGATCTCGGCTTCGAGGGCGGCGATCGCTTCGTGAACGCCTTGGCCTCGTGCCA
>JAUIME010000030.1 GCA_030433195.1 bacterium | reverse complement strand
CGGAGTTTCGTTCGTATCGGTTTCATGTCGTTCGGAAGCTCTCCGTGATCTCGCGGCGCGCGACGCGAAGCGCCGGCGCGATCCCCGCGACGAGTCCGAGGCCGACCGAGATGGCGAGGCCGAGCATGATCAACCGCGGGTCCGAGGCGACCTCGAGGCTGAGCCCTTCCATCGACAACGAGATGCGCTGCGTCGTCGCGGCGTGCGCGATGCCTGCCCCGATCATCCCGCCGAGCAGCCCCACGAGCACGCCTTCGAGCAACACGATCGCGACGAGGTGCCGTGGCACGAACCCGAGCGTCTGCATGACAGCGAAGTCGCGCGCACGGTCTTGCACCGACATGAGGATCGCGTTGCTCACGAGCGCGAGTACGGCCGCGAGCGCGCCCCAACCGAGCCACGATGCGAAGCCCACGAGCTCGAGGATGTCTCCGGCTGCTCGTGCGACGAACGCCTTCTCGGGACGCGTCGACGTGGGGTCGGACTCGCGCGCGAACTCGTCGTCGATACGCTCGGCCACGGTCTCGAGTAGATCGGGCGACGCGACCTTGACGTTGAACTGCGTGACGATGCCGCCCGTGCCCCCGCGCCGGCTCGCCTCCTGCAAGAATCCGAGATGCGTATATGCGACATTTCGATCCTGCGCCTCGGGCGACGCGACGATGCCCGCGACCGAGACCGTGATCCCCGCCGCCGAAAAGCGATCGCCGACTGACACGCCGCGCCGATTCGCGAGCGACTCGCCGACGAGCGCCGCATCGGAGCGCCGCCGCCAATCCTCGACGCTCCCCGCGACGACGCGAAGATCGGGCACGTGGTGACGTACGAAGTCGTCTTCGGGCACGCCGCGAAACGTCACGACGTCGAGCGACGCGCGACAGTTCGACACCGTGATCTTCATCGGCACCACGCTCACGACGCCCGGGATCGCCTCGATGCGCGATTGGTAGTACTGCGGCAGTCGACTCGTGAACGGGCAGTAGCGGTTCTCGCGATACACGACGAGCACCGTGTCGTCGGCCGAAACGCGGGTCGCGCGCTCGACACCGTGTCGCATTGCTTCGACCGCGCAAAACAAGAACATTGCGACCGTGACGCCCGACACCGTCAAAAGTGTCCGCGTGCGGTTACGCCAGAGCATCTTGGCGACGAGTCCGAAGAATCTCATGCCGCATTCTCCTCGGTCGCCTCGCGCACGATGCGGCCGTTCTCGAGGTGCACGGTCTCCGACGCGTACTCCGACGTGCCGGGATCGTGCGTGACGACGATCAGCGTGCGACCGAGCTCGCGGTTGAGGTCGCGAAGCAGGTTCAGGATCGCGCGCGACGACTCGCGATCGAGGTCCCCGGTCGGCTCGTCCGCGAGCAGCAGCGTGGGATTGGTGACGATCGCGCGCGCGATCGCGACGCGCTGCTCTTGCCCCCCGCTCAACTGCCGCGGGAAGTGATCGTGGCGGTCCGAGATACCGACCAGGTCGAGTGCCGTGGCGACTCGCTCGTGTCGCTCGCGTCGCGACAACGGATGGATCAACAACGGAAGCTCGACGTTCTCGTAGGCCGTCAACACCGGCACGAGATTGTAGAGCTGGAAGATGTAGCCGACGTTCGCCGCGCGCCACGCGCCGAGCTTCGAGCGCGACAGCTTCGTGATGTCCTGCCCGCCGATGCGAAGCTCGCCCGACGTCGGCCGGTCGATCCCCGCGATGAGATTCAACAGCGTGGTCTTGCCCGATCCGGACGGACCCATGAGCGCGAGGAACGTCCCTTCCTCGACGTCGAAGTCGAGCTCGTCGAGCGGCCGTATGGCGTTCTTGCCGCGCGTGTACTCACGCGTGAGTCGGCGACATTCGATGAGGCTCATGACCCCTCCTCTCGGATCGTGACGCGATCGCCGTCTTCGAGATCGGCCGGCGCGTCGGTGACGAGACGATCGCCCGGACGCACGCCCGAAACGACCTCGACCCAATCCTCGACGCGACGCGCACCGAGTTCCACCGACCGACGTCGGGCGACGCCGCGATCGCCGCTTCGCGCCTCGACGACCCACACCGTCGAGCTGTCGCCGACGAGGCGCTTGGGTACGAGCACCACCTCACGCGTCGTGGACGCGCTCTTCGATTCCCGCGCGAGGAAGCGCACGCGCACGAGCATCTCCGGCTTCAGCCGCTCGTCGGGCTCGTCGAGTGCGACCTTCACTTCGACGGTGTTCTTCTGGATGTCGGCCTCGTGCACGAGCCGCGTGACGCGGCCGCGAAACTCGCGATCCGGAAGCGTCTGCACTTCGAGGACGGCCTCTTGCTCGACGCCGATAGCGGCCGCGTCGGCGAGCGGCACGTCGACACGCGCCTGCATCGACGCGGGATCGTAGAGGTAGAAGACGCGCGCGCCCTCTTCGCTCGCGCTCTCGGCCGTCACGCGCGACCCGGGTGCGACGAGCCTTCGCAGCACGACGCCGTCGATCGGCGACGCGATCGTCATGCGGTCGAGGCGCAGTTGCGCGGCGTCGCGATCGGCTTCCGCCTTGGCGAGCATCGCCTCGGCACGCGCGACCTCGGCCTTCGCGACGTCGACCGCGCGACGCTCTTCGATGCGAAGCTCGATGTGCTGCGTCGCGGCCGTACGATCGGCTTCGGCGGACGCGCGCCGCGACTCGAGGATCGCGCGCTCCTTACGCGTCGCTTCGAGGCCGCGTTCCCGCGCGTCGAGCGTCAACCGCAAGCGCTCGAACTCGCCCTTCGACACGGCTCCCGACTCGACGAGATCGCGCTTGCGCTCGACCTCGTCGCGCAGCGATGCGACCGCCGCTTCTTCGCTCGCGATCGAGTCGACGAGCCGCGCGACGGATCCTTCGATCTCGGCGAGCCGCGCGTCAGCGCTCGCGAGCATGCGACGCCGATCGATGAGCTGTTCGAGTCCTTCCTCGCTTGCGGCTCGCGCTGCGTTAGCCCGATCGAGATCCGCCTCGGCGATCGCGTGATCGGCTTCGGCGCCACGCAACGCGATGCGCGCATCCTCGTCCACGAGTTTGGCGAGGGGTTGCCCCTTCGTGACGGCTTGGCCTTCGAGCGCCAGCACGGTCTCGACGGTCCCGCTCGCGAGCGCGGTCGCGTAGATCGCGTACGGATCGGGCTCGAGCCAGCCCGACGCTGTCACGCTCGTCGTCCCGGCCGCGCCACTCACCGAGCGCACCATCGCGGGCACGACCGTGACCGCGCGCCCCGGGAACAGCGTCCCCCAAGCCGACACGAGCAGCAGCACGGCGGCTGCGAGCAGCAAGCCGATCGGCAGCGCGATGCGCGTCTGCCAGCGGAACGGCGGCTTGGGAACCGACGATTGGCGCGTCGCTTCGCGCGACGATTCGGTTCCGGCGATGCGGTGGACGTTCATGATTCGCCCCCTTCCGCCGTTTCGCTCGGCGTCGGAAGCCGCTCGAGCGATCCGCCCGCCGCACGCCACAGGTCGTAGTGAGCGAGCCGTACCGCGAGCCGGCTTTCTTCGCGCAGCAGCTCGGCTTCGTGGCGCGCCGCGAGCCGTCGCAAGAGATCGATCCTCGACGCTTCGCCCGCCGCGAACGCCGCCGCGGTGATCGCTTCGATGTCGGCGGCCGGCGCGACGATCTCGTCATCGGTCCACGCGAGCCGCTCGCGCGCGATCGCGTGCGTGACGCGCGCCGTTCGAACGTCGCGGATCGCCTCCCCGAGGATCCGCTCGGCGGTAGCCTCGCTGCGCTCCTCGATCGCACGCGCTTTGGCGAGCGCGGCGCGCCCGGTATCGAAGAGCGGAATCTCCACGCCCAACATCGGACCGAGCGCCTCGCGTCGCGCGAAGTTCTGGTTGTACTGCGCGCCGATCGAGAGCTCCGGTACGCGCTGTAGCGACGCCAAGCGAGCGCGCGCATCGGCTCCGGAAACCGCTTCGAACGCGGCGAGCACGTCGAGTCGCTGGGTCGTCGCGAGCTCGGTCACGAAAGCTTCGTCGGGCAGCGGCGCGTCGATCGTAGGCAGCGTCGACGCATCGAGCATGATCGCGCTCGGATCGTCGGCTGGCTGTCCGAGAGATTCGAGGAACGAACGCTCGGCCATGACGAGGCGCTCGCGCACCTCGAGTTCGCGTCGTCGCGCGGTTGCGGCGGCGACACGTGCTTCGCCGACCGCGACCCGATCCGCTTCGCCCGCCGCCTCGCGCGCTCGCACGAGCGTCGCGCGTTCCTCGAGCGCGTCGGCTGCCGCGCTCGCGTGCGCGACCGCCAGTCGACCGTGATGCACACGCGCGGCGCCCCGCCCGACCATCGCAGCGAGCGCGACCGCCGATTCCGCGAGCGTCAGCACCGACGCGCGCAGCTCGGCCTCGGCCGCATCGACGCGCCGCCCACGCTCCCACAGCGCGGACAGATTCTGCATGATCCCGTGCATCGCGGGCGCCCCGCCGCCACCGTCGATCGGGTAGCCGAACGCGAGGCTGAGCATCGGATTCGGCAACAACCCCGCATCGACGAGATCGGCGCGCCGCTCGGCGACGTTCGCGAGTTCGGCACGGATCGCGGGATGCCGCAGCAACGCCGTGCGCATCGCGTCGGGAACGGTCAGCTCACCGCGCGCCGGCGCCGGCTCGTCTTCGGTCCAGTCGACGTGGAACCCCATTCGGGGAGCCAACGTCTCGTCGGCCTGTTGCAGATCGGATCGCACCGAAAGCGACCGACAACCCGCGAGGGCCAAAGCGGCGGAGACCGTCGCCACGCATCTCTTCCAACCAGTCAAAGGGAAACCTCCTTCGAACGACGGGGGAACGGACGGACCCCGCGTAGGGTCCGTGCTCGACGTCACTCGAAGGGGCTAAACGAGAAGAGAAGCGTGCAGGATGAAGAACGGCGCTTGCGGGGGTGGGGAGTGCGAAGCCGTGCGGGCGACGCGGCGGATCGTCGGCCGCTCGGGGCACGCCGTCTCGTCGGCGACCGCCATCGGCGCGAGCCCGTGCTCGGCGTCGGAAGAACCGACGCGCGGGCGCTGCCCGAGCCACCGCAGCGCCTCGATGTCACAGCAACCGCAAGATCCCGCCGCATCGAGCCGGTCGGAGTCGGCATCGGATGCCGAGCGCTCAGGCGCTGCCTTGCAGCAAGCGGGCACGTCCGCCTTGGCCGAAACGCTCGCGTCGGAGCGCTCGGCGCAGACGCCGCACGACGACAGCGTCGACGATCCGGTGATGGAGCAGTGGTACACGAGCTGGCCGGCCAAAACGGACGGCAGCTGCACCGCAACCAACAGAACCGTGATCAGAACGCGCGTCATCATGTCTCCGACGATACCTATCCGCCACGACGGCGACAAGTGCCCAACCGCCGCCCATCGCCCCGAAACGACCGGGAATCCCCTATCGACCGATCGCGACCGAGACTCGAGGACTGCCCGCTGGCTGTCTCCTCAGGCGCGTCCGCAATTCGCAGAATCGGGGAAACAGAGGTGTACGCAGGCCCGACATCGTGCAGGCATGCGGTCGTCAGGGCTTTATCGGGAGGATTCGCACTCGTGAAGCAAGCTCATCGACGCTCACGCACGCCAAGCCGCGTAGGAAAGGGCCGCGCGGATGTCTTCCCTCTCGAGGTATGGATAGGATTCGAGAATCTCGTTTTCGGAGTGCCCGGCCGCGAGAAGTCCCACCACGGTCGCGACAGTAACGCGGAGCCCGCGAATAAAAGGGCGCCCCCCCCATGACTTCGGGATCATGTGTAACTCGTGAGTTCGGCTCCATCCGCATGGTCCACGAAAACGTTCGAATCATCGCGCATGACTCATGAGATGCCAGGCGAAGCGGCGCAGGTGTCGCCAGCAGCAAGGCTTGCGCCTGAGGGCGTCGCAGGCGACCCGTCAGGTCGTTGAGAACGCAGACCCGTAGTCTACCACGACTTGTAATCAACGCTCATGTCTCGGAAGGCGACGCCGCCTTCCGTTCGAACTCACGCAGCCGTGCCCTCCCCCCAACGCAGAAGGGACCTCCCACGGGAAACCGCGTTTCTTGGTTCGGGGTCTCGACCGCATTCCGGTGTAGGTCCCCGAACCCGGGAAGCCAGCGTCCGTTGCCTCGTGTGCATCGAGGATGCGTTCCCTTATGGATGGTGCGGAACCGATACCGAGGAGGTACGGCGATGAGAACGATGAACTCGTTGCGATGGACGTGTCGTTGGATGGTCGGAGTTCTCGTGGGACTCGGCCTCGTGCTGGGCGGGACCGTCGCATCGGCGCAGTTGTACGCGGCATCGGAAGATCTTTGGACGATCGACCAGGCCACGGGCGAGGGGACGACGGTCGGCCCGTTCGGCGTGTCGACGATCACGAGCCTCGCCTATGACGAGGCTTCGGAGCAGCTCTTCGCCTACCGATCGGGCTCGACGAGCGCCCAGCGAAGCCTGCAGGTGATCGACGCGAAGACGGGCGAAGCGACGCAGGTCGGCCCGTCCGGCGGCCCGGCGATCTCGGGGATGACGTATGACCCGATCACCGACACGCTCTATGCGGCGAGCTTCAGCACCGGCAAGCTCTATACGCTCGATAAGGCGAACGGCACTCCGACGGAGATCGGCTCCGCCCCCAACGTCGTCGCGCTGGCCTTCGATCTATCGACGAGAATGCTCTTCGGCACGGATCGATCTTCGGATCTGTACGCCATCGACCCGGCGACCGGGGACGGCACGCTCATCGGCCCGACCGGCTTCGCGGACGTCCAGGGCTTGACGTTCGACCGAACCACGAACACGCTCTACGGGGTCGAGTGGGTCAGCGACTCGCTCTTGACGATCGACGTCGCGACCGGAGAGGCCACGGCCGTCGGTACGGTCGGCTCGGCATCGTCGCTCCGAGGCCTCGCGTTCGCGCCGGTGCTCGAGCCCGTGGCGCACTGTGGAATCGGAGCCGTAGACGCGGCTTGCGGCTCGATCTCGGACGTCCTGTTCGTCAACGGCCTCACCGGTGGGGACCACCGGATCATCGACACGATCGACGCGACGATGCCGGTGTCTTTCCAGATCTCGGAGGCGCCGTCCCGAATCGGCGACGGAGCACCGACGCGAGTCTGTCTCTACGCTTGGATAGGCGCGCCCGAGCTCGATGACATCGTCGCCGCACCGGCGAATCTCGGCACGATGTGCTTCGGGCCACTTCCGACGGCGACGCGCACTCCGCGGCGCGTCTTCAACAGCATCGGCGCCGCAGGCAAACTCGGCGCCCATAGCTCGCCGCAACCGATCCCGCTCGTGCCGGACGGTGAGCTACTCGATTTCTCGACACGCCCTCAGGGGACCCGGCGGCCGCTCACCGTGACCATTCAGGGCTTCATCGAGGACGATTGTTCGCGAGGCGACGTCCCGTACAGCGTCACCAACGGCATCGTGCTGCGCGTTCTCTGATCTTTTTCCGGTTCGGGGTCCAGTCGGGTTTTCGGTTGAGAGAGACAGGACCGCGAGTGTCGCGCTCCTCGATTCAGATTCGGAATCCCGTACGCCCCCCGGCGGGGCAAGGAGCACAGTGATGAAGCGGTCCATTCGCATGTCGTGCCTTCCCCTCACGTTCTGCCTGGCGGCAACGCTGCTCGTTTGCCCGGTTTCGGCGGGCGATCTGGCGCAAGTCGCACGGCTCACCGCGATGGGTGGGGCCGCAACCGACCAGTTCGGGAACTCCGTGTCCGTCGACAGCGGCGTCGCTTTGGTCGGAGCGGTCTACGAGGACAGCCTGGCCGGCGCAGCCTACGTCTACCGGTTCGACGGTGCAACGTGGGTCGAAGAGCAGAAGCTCGTCGGCAGCAACGTGGTTCCGGGTGACAGGTTCGGCATCTCGGTCTCGGTGAGCGGCGACGTCGCGCTGATCGGAGCCTATTCGAGCGACTCGAACGCCGGAGCGGCCTACGTGTTCCGATTCGACGGCTCCGCGTGGGTCGAAGAACAGCGCCTCGTCCCCGATGTCGTCGGCTTCTTCGGCTACTCGGTTTCGGTCGACGGCGACCGGGCACTCGTCGGCGCCGTCGCGGAGGGGGGAGCCGGCGCAGCGCACGTCTATCGATATCAGGACGGAAGCTGGAACGAGGAACAGATACTCACGGCGAGCGATGGAGACACCGGCGAACGGTTTGGCCAAGCGGTTTCGATAAAAGGTGACTTCGCCGCTGTCGGGGCCAGACACGAGAGCGGCACGGTGTCAAGGCAAGGTGCGACGTACGTCTATCGATTCGACGGAACGACGTGGGCGCACGAGCAGAAGCTGACGCCGGAAGACCGTCAACAAGGCGACGGCTTCGGGAATGCGTTATCGATCGACGGCGACTGTCTCGTGATCGGCTCGTCCGGAACGGACACGTTCACCGGTCGGACATGGGTGTACCGTTTCGCCGAATCGAACTGGACACTGGAACAGGAGCTGATCTCGAGCGATCCCACGTCGGGCGATCTCTTCGGCGTCGGCGTCTCGCTGGACGACAACCTCGCACTCGTCGGGGCCAGCGGAGATGGCACGAACGGCACGGTCTCCGTATTCCGCTTCGACGGTTCCACGTGGTCGCTGGAGCAGCGAATCGAGCCGGACACCGTCGGAAGTGACGAGATGTTCGGCATCGCGGTGTCGCTCGACGGTGACGTCGCGCTCGCAGGCGCGTGGGCTGCGGACTCACTCCAGGGCGCGACGTACGTGCTCTTCGGTGCGAGTTGCATGGACGGGACCGTGAACGCCACATCCGGAGACACGGCCAACGTCCTCTACGTGCAGGGAAGCGACGGCGGCGCGAGCCGAACGGTCGAAATCAACGAGGGCGAATTCGTCGTCGTCACGATGGTCCGTCCGCCCGCGGGCGGGAGCGGCAGGTTCGTGCTCCACGCGAACGAGGGAACCCCGACGCCAATCTCGAGTTCCCTGCTTCCCTTCGATGTCGGCACGTCCTGCTTCACGTTCCTCGCGCGAGACGGTGCGAATCCGGCCATCGTCGCCAACGGCCTCGGAAGAACAGGGCTCCTTGGATCCAGCCAGTTCCTCGGGACCGCAACGGAAGACCCCGAATCGGCGACGACGAGCTTCGCATACCTGGAGCCGCTGCCCGTTGGAACCACCCTCACCTTCCAGGGCCTGGTCGTCGACCCGGCGGCCGACAGCGCGCGCGGCGTGAGCGTGACCAACGCGGTCGCCCTCGTCGTCTTGCCCTGATGCCTACGATCTACGCGTTGGCCCCGAGCCGCTCGTCCCACACCGGGAGGCGCTCGCGGGCCCACGCGAGATCGGCCCCGACATCCGGTTCGTCCACATTCCTGTTCTCGTTCGCGACTGCATCGTCGGCCGAGACTCGGCGGATTCCTTCGATTCGATCGAAGAGCGGCGGCGTGAGTCGGGCCGGACCCCCACACCACCCTTGCTACAGCAAGTGTGATCGATACCGTGCGTAGCCTTGCAAGGATCGTTGCAAGTGCCCTGGGTCGTCGAGGATTCCGAAAGTCTGGAGAATGACCGGGCCGTCGTAGCCAGAATCTTTGACTGCCTGAAGAAATGGGAGCAGGCTGTAGTCGCCCTTGTCGAGTGGCTTGATGGCATCTTCCCAGGTGGGCGGGGCACCCGAGACAGGGCCCGCGTAAGCGTTTTCGTCCGCCCCTGCGATGGCGACCAGGTCGAATCCGTTCGCTTGCGCGGAAACCACTGCACGCATGCTGTACTGGTTCCCACCCCGGATTTCATGGCAAGTGTGAAGCGAATTCCGAAGGTTGGGGTGCGCCAAGGCAGCTATGTGGCTTGCCGCTTCCGCGGCGGTCTCGATGCTCGTGTTCCAATGAGGGTAGATGACGGTCCTTACCCCGAACAGTTGGGAGCGCCTGGCCATCTGCAGCAGCAGGAATCGCAGGTCAGAAACCGACGGAGCATTATTGACGATGACCCACAGTGGTGCGCCAGCGCGTGCCAGTATCGGGAGGGCATCGCGCCAAACTTGCTGGCTGGTGGGGTCATTGAAGTCGAAGTTGACATAGGCGAGTAGCTCGAAGTCGTTGACTGTCGAGACGTGATCGGCATAGGTCTGCAGCTTGACCAGGTCGCCGGGAAACCGAACGGTTGTGACCAAGCCGCCGAAACCCAAGGACTTCATGTTGTCGACGTTGCTGACTGGGTCCGGCCCAAGATTGAAGTCGTACACCATGAGCGAGTTCCCAGCTTCGGCGCGCGAGGGAATGACAAGCAAGCAGGCCAAGAGAGCCGCGATCCTCAATACGACATTCAGATTCAGCGATGGCTTGTTGTGCATGATTCTCTCCTGGTGACTCCCGCGGGAACTGCCCGGCTCCATCTTACTATACGGGTTCTTTCTTCGTCTTGGCTACGGCGCTGGCAGTCACCCTCGCGAACCAAGCGTCCCCCGGCGAGCTGCCTCGTTCCTCGCCGAGGCGGGCGATGCCATGCGCTCGGCGTCGGTCAGTGGGACTCGCCCTCTGATCTTCGACCGCAGGTGGCGGCTCTCGGTGACGAGCTACTCGCTGCCGCGGAGCACTCCCCATCGACCGAGCCGGTGATGTACGCCCGGCCCTCCTCCGGTCCGTCGTTCCCTCCGAGGTCGCGGTTGGGTACGATCGTCTGGAGGTGGTAGCAGACGAGTTCGGCGCGGGGTGCGTTCCACCGGTGAACGCACACGGCTACCGCCTCCGACTGGACTCGCCAGCTCTCGATGCTCTTCTTCTGCGGATCCAGTGCACCTTTCGATCCCGTTTACTAACTTCATCGCCTCGGAGCCCTTCCGGGTTGCAGCATCGAACCTCCAATGAACAGGCACCAAACTGTCGACTCGAGACCCGATCGCCTCACGGTAGCCGTACTCACCCTTTGCTCCGTGTTCCTCGGAGCTTCGGCTTCTCGGGCCCAAACGACTTTGCTCGTCCCCGAGCAATTCGGTTCGATCCAAGAGGCGATTCAGAACGCGGCTCACGGTGACGTCGTCTCGGTCAACTCCGGGGTCTACCATGGGAATCTCGACTTCCTTGGTAAGGCGATCACAGTGAAGAGCCGTACGGGACCCGAAACGACCACAATCATCGGGAGCGGCAGCGGGGCCGTCGCTGTCTTTCGTAGCGATGAGGGGCACGGTTCTGTTCTCGAAGGCTTCACGATCGAGAATGGCACCGGGGAGATACCGGTTTCGGGCTTCAGGTCGGGAGGCGGGGTTTTCATCGAGGCGGCTACCCCGACGATTCGTGACAACGTGATCACTCGGAACTCGGCCGAGATCGGTGCGGGAATCTTCGTGCGGCTACCGTGCGTACCGATTATCGAGAGGAATCGCATCGAAGCGAATCGCGCAACATCGAGTACTCTCTACACTGCTGCAGGAGGTGGAATAGCAACGGAAGACGACAGCTCACCGATTGTCACGGAGAACGTCATCCAAGGCAACACCGCGTGGGACGGAGGCGGTGTTTCGTGCTATCTGTCCTCTCAACCCGTACTTTTTGGCAATGTGATCGATGCGAACAGCGCCGACGTAGCAGGTGGTATCTCGTGCCGCAGCGGAGCCAAGCCCGTCATCGAGCAGAATGTCATCCGGGCGAATACCGGTGGCTTCGGCGGGATCGCTGCATGGCGGGCGTCTCCAGTCATTCGCCGCAATCGAATCGAGTCGAATCTCGGAACGTCATTCGGCGGCGGAGTCTTGTTGAACGAAGTTCCAAGCATCCGCATCGAGGCGTGCACGATCACAGGGAACCAGACCTACACAGGCGGGGGTGGCATCGCCGCCTTCTGTTCTGGGGTGATCGTGTCGAACTGTCTCCTCTCCGAGAACTCCGCCTTCCCATCTCGAGTATTCTTGCCCAGCGTTGGCTCGCGATTGGACGGTGGATCGGCAGCCTACTTCTTCGATTGCCAGGAAATAACGATGGTGAACAACACCGTCGTCCGCAACGGGGGCGGCGCAAATGCGATCCAGATCGCCAGCAATGCGAACCGCCCTGTTGATGCGAACTGGGGCAAGCTGAGAATCATCAACAGCATCGTTTGGGGAAACTACGGATTCCCGCAAGTCCTACCCGGCTACTACGACTACGTGGGAGGCCCCGGGCCTCCGTTCGACATCCGGTTCATCCACATTCCGGTTCTCGTTCGGGACTGCATCATCGAGCGCGGCTATCGTTGGCCAGGCGCCAAGCGTGTGAGCGACGAGGATCCGCGATTTCTCGACATCCTCGCGGGCGACTACCGCCTCCGCCTGGACTCGCCAGCTCTCGATGCCGGATCAAACGTTGCATTGAGACCCAAGTGGCTTCCGGGAGGTCCAGGAATGGACTTCGAAGGCGATGGGCGCGTGCAAGACGGGAATCTAGACGGTCGACTCCAGGTCGACATCGGTGCAGACGAATCGACGCCGTCCATCGCGGCGCGATTCGGAACGACAAATGCGCAAGGCGACCGTCTTGCCGACACACTGTTCGTGAACGACTCGGCCGGCGATCGGAGTCGTCGCATCGTGACCCTCTCGCGCTCCGAGTCCATCCAAGTCGAGATGCGAGTTCCTCCAGCCGGCCCGGCGCCCGCCGGCTTCGTTCTCTACGCATGGCAAGGCGAGCCCGATGCGACGACCATCACGCCTCACCCAGCCCGGCTCGGGCTAGCGGCATTTCCGACGCCGTTGCGTCCCGACCCGCTGCACCTCCCGCTCGTCATTTGGAACAATCTGGGTCACGAACCACGTTTGGGCTCGCCGACCCAGCCATCACAGCCCGCTCCGAGTCTCGTACTCGACCTTGCCGACGCGACACTGCTTCCCGAGATGACGACATTCCAGGGATTGATCGAGGACAACGCCTCGGGTAGCCGCTCCCGAGTCAGTCTCACGAATGCCGTGGTGTTGCATCTCACAGAGCCATGAATCGGCTCGAAACTACGCTTGGGATCTGAGGAGCGACGGTGGGGGCGGCATTCCCTAGCCCCTTCCCCTACCCCCGTCGCGCCCCGAGCCGCTCGTCCCAAGCCGGGAGGCGCTCGCGGGCCCACGCGAGATCCTTATGGATGCGCGCGACGAGCGCGTCGGCGTCCGTGAAGCGCTCCTCGTCGCGGGTGCGTTCGAGCCACCGGAGTTCGAGTTGCTTGCCGACGAGGTCGCCCTCGAAGTCGAGTAGATGAGCTTCGATGGTCACGTGCTCGGGGCCGGGCGTGCCGCCGTCGAAGGTCGGGCGGCGGCCGACGTTGGTCATCGCGTAGTGGGCGCCGGTGTCGGTGATCGCGCGGCACAGGTAGACGCCGACGCGCGGCACGAGCGCGAACGGTCCCTCGAGGTTCGCGGTGGGGATGCCGATCGTGCGGCCGCGGCCGTCGCCCGTGACGACGTGGCCCTTGGTCGCGAAGGGACGGCCGAGCATCGCAGCGGCGTGTTCGACGCGTCCGTCCTTCACCGCATCACGGATGCGCGTGCTCGAGATGCGCGCGCCGTCCCATGCGACGTCGGGCACACCGCGCACACCGAAGCCGCCGTCGGCGGCGAGCTCGCGCAAGAGGTCGATCGACCCGGCTCCCCCATAGCCAAAGCGTGCCTCCTCGCCGAGCGCGATCCCGGCCATGCCGAGCTGTCGCACGAGGAGATCGTTCACGAAGTCGCGCGCTTCGATGCGCCGCATGGTCTCGTCGAACGGGAGGATCCAGCAGTCCTCGATCCCGGCGGCCTCGACGAGCGCGAGCCGCTCTTCGAGCGAGCAGATCGCGAGCGGCGCGTGGCCTGCGACGAGCTTGTCGGGATGCTCGCCGAACGTCACGAGCCACGGCGCGCCGTCGATCTCGTCGGCCCACCGCACCACGGCGTCGAGGAGAGCGAGGTGGCCGCGGTGCACGCCGTCGAACACGCCGAGCGTCGTCACGGGGCGCCGCGCGGGAGGCGCCTCGACCGCGGCGAGCCCGAAGTGCCTACGCATCGCGCTCACGCATCCTGCGCGGCGCGGAATTCCTCGTCCATCTCGGCGAGGCGCTTGCGATGGCGAGCTCGATCGGCGGGGGTCATCTTGGAGAGGAACAGGATGCCGTCGAGGTGGTCGATCTCGTGCTGCAGCACGACGGCGGCAAGCCCGCCCGTCTCGATCGAGATCGGCTCGCCGTCGAGGTCGAGCGCTTCGACCGTGACACGCGCCGCGCGCTCGATGTCGGCATAGACGCCGGGGACGCTCAGGCACCCCTCCTCGCCGACCTTGCGCCCCGACGCCTCGCGAATGACGGGATTCACGAGCACGGTTTCCTGCCCGCGCTCGGCCGTAGGGCTCACGACGATCAGCCGCTCGAGCCACCCGACCTGGTTCGCGGCGAGCCCGACACCCTTGCTCTCGTGCATGAGGTCGATCATCGCGGCGGCGCGCTCGCGCACCTCGTCGTCGATCGTTCGGATCGGCTCGGCGCTGCGGGTCAGGCGGGGGTCGGGATAGTAGACGAGCTGCATGGCGGGGCCTCGGATCCTCGAACGTGGATTCGTCATCTTCTGATATCGCCCCGAGAGCGGCAACCCGCGCCGTTTCATGCGCCCGCGCGCGATTGACACGCTTTCGGGGGGCCGGTACACTCGCGCGGTTCGGGAACAGAAACGGGACGGAAACGCATTCATGGATGTCGACCGCATTCTCGGTAAGGCCGAAGACGAGGCGAAGCGCAAGAACTTCGACTACGCGATCCGGCTCTACCAAGAGATCCTCGCGATCAAGCCCGACCTCGTACCCGCGCGACGCGGGCTGCGGCAGGCGGCGCTCAAGAAGTTCGCGAAGAAGTATCCGTCGAAGTCGGCGGCCAAGATGAAGGGCATGAGCGCGCTCGTCTCGATTCGCACGCAGCGTGTCGCGAAGCGCCACCTCGCCCTGCTGCAGACGTGCGAGAAGTACCTGCAGCACGACCCGCGCAACCTCCAAGTGTTGTCGGTCCTCGGCGAAGCCGCGATCGGCGCGAAGCTCCTCGACACCGCGATCCTCACCTACGAGGACATCGCCGAGCTTCACCCGCAGGAGGCCGACGCGCTCAAGACGCTGGGCGACCTCTATCACCAGAAGGGTCGCATCGACGAGGCAATCGGCGCCTACGAGAAGGCCCTCGCGGTCCGCCCGCAAGACGCCGAGATCATCAAAGCGCGCAAGAACCTCGCCGCCGAGGGCGCAATCCGCACGTCCGGCATCGAGAGCGCGACGCACTCGCGCCAGCTCGTGAAGGACAAGGACGAGCTCGCGCGCATCGAGGCGCGCAAGCGCCTCGTCAAGTCGCCGAAGGAGCTCGAGGAAGCGATCGCGGCCGAAGAGGCGGCGCTCAAGGAAAACCCCGAGGACGTCAAGGCGATCCGCAGCCTCGCCGAGCTCTACTACCAGAAGGGCGACGTCGACGAGGCGATCGAGGTGCTCGAAGAGGCGCTCGAAGTCCAGCCCGAATCCGAAGACCTGAAGACGCGTATCGGCGACTGGAAGCTCCGCCGCAGCGCGGCGCGCGTCGAGGCGCTCGAGCGCGAAGGCAACGACGAGGCGCTCGCCCCGGCCCGCGAGGCTGATCACGCCCTGCGCGTCGAGGAATACCGGCGCCGCGTCGAGGCCCATCCCACCGACCTCGCCAACCGCTACAAGCTCGCCTCGGCCCAGCTCGACAGCGGCGACGTCGACGGCGCCATCGCCCAGTTCCAGCAGACCATCCGCGACCCCAAGCATCGCCTCGAGTCGCTCCTCAAGCTCGGGGATTGCTTCTTTCGCAAGAAGATGTACGATCTCGCGGCGAAGCAGCTTCTCGAGGCGCTCGAGGCGGCCGGATCCGGCGCCCCGAACCGCGTCCTCGAGATTCAGTACACGCTCGGCGAAGTCCATGAGGCCAATGGGAATACGTCCGCTGCCCTCGACGCCTTCAGCCGCGTGTACGAGAAAGACATCCAATATCGCGACGTAGCCGAGAAGATCAACACGCTCGGCTCGGCAAAGGAATCCTGACGCCGGATTCCGGCCGTTCGGACGCGAAAAAACCAGTCACGAAGAAGCACGAACCACGAGGCCAGAACAGCAATGCCGACGTCTGCATCCGCGAAGAAGCGTGTCCGCCAGTCCGAAAAGCGCCGCCTGCGCAACCGTTCCGTGCGCTCGAACCTGCGCTCGAACTTCCGCAAGGTCCTCGAAGCGATCGAAGCCAAGGACGCCGACGCGGCGACCAAGGCCTATCGCGAGATGGAATCGCGCATCGACAAGGCGGCCCGCAAGGGCGTGATCCACAAGAACACCGCCGCCCGCAAGAAGGCGCGCCTCGCGAAGCGACTG
>JAUIME010000029.1 GCA_030433195.1 bacterium | reverse complement strand
GGCGTCTCACGTCGATCAGCCCTCGCGGCACGAGCTCGGACGACTCGAACCCCTCGGACGACTCGAATGCGGAGCTACCCGAGTCCTCATGGATCCATCGCGATCCGACGGTCCGCTCACTCGACAGCATGAGCCACGACGCGAACGACTCGCCCGATCACCACCGCTGAGAAACCGCGGAAACGTCAGCCCGTGCGCGACGCGAGGACCGCGAAGAAGTCGGCGTTCGACTCCGTCTTCTCCATCTTCTGGATGAGAAGCTCGGCGGCTTCGTTCGGGTTCATCTTCGACAGGACCTTGCGCAGCATCCAGACCATCTTGAGTTCTTCGGGCTTGAAGAGCTTCTCTTCTTTTCGAGTTCCCGACGCGTTGATGTCGATGGCGGGGAACACGCGGCGCTCGGCGAGCTCGCGCGAGAGCACCAGCTCCATGTTACCGGTCCCCTTGAACTCTTCGAAGATGACCTGGTCCATGCGGCTGCCCGTCTCGATGAGCGCCGTGGCGACGATCGTGAGGCTCCCCGCCCCTTCGGCCTTGCGGGCCGATCCGAAGATCTGCTTCGGACGTTCGAGGCTGCGTGCGTCGAGACCACCCGAGAGCGTACGCCCCGACGAGTTGATCTCCATGTTGTACGCACGCCCCAGACGCGTGAGGCTGTCGAGCAGGACCACGACGTCTTTGCCCATCTCGACGAGCCGCTTCGCCCGCTCCTGCACGACTTCGGCGACCCGCACGTGGTTCTCGGACACGTCGTCGAGCGAAGACGAGATGACCTCGCCCGTGATGTTGCGCGTCATATCGGTGACTTCTTCGGGGCGCTCGTTGATGAGCAGCACGAAGAGAACGACTTCGGGGTGATTCGCCATGATCGCGTTGGCGAGCTTCTGCAGCAGGATCGTTTTTCCCGATCGAGGCGGCGCGACGATGAGACCGCGCTGTCCTTTGCCGATCGGCGTGAACAGATCCATGATGCGCATCGAGATGTCGTGTTCGTCACTCTCGAGCAAGAAGCGTTCGTCCGGATCGAGCGAGATCAGGTTCGCGAACTGAGGCGTCTTTTCGTAGTCGGCGGGCGCGAGCCCTTCGACCGCATCGACGCTCGAGAGCGCCGGCTTCTGACCTTCGCGACGCGGCGGCGACATCTTGCCCGTGACGAGGTTGCCGGGACGCATGCCGAAGCGCCGGATCAGGTTCGCCGGGACGTAGACGTCGTCGGGACCCGGAAGGTAGTTGCGGTCACGACTGCGCAGGAAGCCGTAGCCTTCGGACAGGATCTCGAGAACGCCCTCGATCTCCGTCTCGACGCGCGGCTGCTGCGGCAGCGGGGCCCCCTGGCCTTGACCCTGACCTTGCCGTCGCTGGCGATTCCCGCCGCGGTTCGATCGTCCCTTACGCTTCGACGACCGCTTCTTCTTCGCGTTCGGATTCTGGCGACCACCCTGGCCTTGGCCACGGTTCTGTCCGCCGCCACCACCCTGGCCCCCACCACCCTGGCCCCCACCACCGCGACCGCCGCCCTGGCCGCCCTGGCCCTGGTTTCCGCCGCGCTGCCCCTGTCCGCCGCCCGGTCGACCTTTCGGTCTCGAAGTGCGGCCCGAAGGGTTGCGTTGCTCGTTCATTCCTGCCTCGGTTTCTCTCTAGTCTCCACTCGCTCGAGCTCGGTCAAGGATTCGACACATACGCGTTCGACACGTCGCGTTCGAAGCGTACGTCCCCTGTCACCGTGGAAAACATCGCCGCCCCCAAGCGGCCGACACGGTTGGCGATCTCCGGAAAGACATCCCCGGAGACACGATCCTGAAGTCGCGATCCATCCCGTGATTCGCCGTGCGAATCGCGGTGCGTTTCGGGGACTCGGACGTCGGGCATCAAAATGATGAGCCTCGGACGGCGAGCCCTGATGCGCCGGTACGACAGACCGGAATCGAGCGCCGCAACAGAGGTACCGGATGGAGTGCCGGGAAAATTGGGAGAAGGTGAGATCAGACGATCTCGGAAATCTCAGACAGCGCTCGCATCCTACCTGACTCGATGGGTGAAGACAACCTCAAAAAAGACCTGTCGGACTCGGTGCCCGATCACCGCGACGATGATCGGAGACACCTAGGAAGCTCCCGCTCGTTTGCCGGCTCCGCGGTTCTTCGCGGTGCGCGACGTCTTGGCGCGAGCGATCGTTGCCGGCTGCAAGATCGCGAGGAGCGGCACGACGACTCCGATCGTCGCGCGCGACTCGTCGCCGTCTTCGAAGTCGGCATACGCTTCGCCTTCTAGCTGTCGCGCGACCGATCGCACGACGTAAAGTCCCAGCCCCGCTCCTCCGAGCGCACCACCCGCCGAGAGCGCGGTCGGGTCGACGGGCGCGAACGCCTCGAAGCATCGATCCCTCGCGTTCGGCGGCACGGCGTGCCCCGTTCCCTCCACGGCGATCCGTAGAATCCCGGCGGTTGCACCATTCGCTGCCGACGCACCGTTCTTCGTTGTTTCGCCGTTCTTCGTTGTTCCGCCGTTCTTCATGACTCGATCGTCGTGCGTGACACGGCCGCTCTCGGCGGTCGCACGCAGGCGAATCGCTCCACCCGTCGAAAACCGGACCGCATGGGCGAGCAGTCCATCGACGATCCGCGCGATCTTCGCACGATCTTGGCGCACGCGCGCGAGCGATTCGTCGACTCGAATGTCGTACTCGATCGACTTGCCCGTCGAGAGCGGTTCGACCGCCGCGACGCACGAATCGATCAACTTCGCGACGTCGAACTCTTCGGTGACGAGACTCGGCGAGATCTCGTGGCGCGTCACGTCACGCATGCCTTCGGGACGTTCGTCCTCTTCGTCCGCATCCGTCGCCGCCACTCGCTCACGCGTCCATCCCACGTCGGCGACGGTCGCGAGGTCATCGAGAAACACCCGAATCTCGTGAGCCGCACGCAACGCGCGGTTCAGGTTCGCGCTGCCGCGGGCGTTCAGTCCCTTTTGGGTCTTCAGCGTCAACTCCGTGAATCCGAGGATCGCCTCGATCGAACCACGCAAGTCGCTCGCGATCTCCGAGGCGAGTTCGGCCCCGACGCCATCGGCGGCGCCTCGCACCTCGACGGTTTCGCGTCGAGCCACACTCCAGACATCGACGAGCCGTTCGACGCGCTCCGCCAACCGGAACGCACGGCGTCGCGCTTCCGCGAGTTCACCCGACGGCTGCGCGAGACCATCCGCCCGCGAACGCGCCGCCTCGAGGGCCGCTCGCGCATCGCGAAGCTCCGCACGCGCTTGCGCGGCGCGAGCTCGTTCGACCACGAGGTGATCGACCGCAGCTTCGTGCCCGACGAAGACGTGGGCGAGCCGGGGCGGCATCGCGCCGGCTTCCGGTACGCGCGCGGAGCGCGACGCGGCTTCGCCGTCGAAGACGCCACTATCGATATCGCGAAGTCGGGCCATCGCCGCGAGCAGACGATCCAGCGGATCATGGATCTTGCGACGAACACCCCAGACGAAAAGAGCCACCGTCGACGAAGTCCCGACGAGGAGCGCCACGACCAAGACCGGCCACTGTCCCGCGCCGAGCAGCCACCACGTCGCCGTGAGCGTAATGCACTGCACGGCAACGATGAGGCTCAGCGTAGGCGCAAGCCCGGTCAGTCGGGAAGCTCCCGTGGATCGAGAAGCTTCTGCGGTGAGATCGGTCGTCCCGATGATCTTCACCTGTTCGAAATCCGTCCCCGCTCGAATACCGCGAGACCGACCGCCGCGCCCGCTCACCCGGAGCCGGCTCGCCGCTCGAACGTCTCGTTTCGATGCTGGGGTTTGCTACGAAGCGGAATCCGTGACCGTGAACACTCCACTCTGCAGGAGGAGCTTCTCGATCTGGGCCAGCAAGACCCGCGCGGCCGTGGCATCGGCGCGCTTGTTCTTCCACTTCGCTTCCGCGCTGCTCAACGGTTGATCGAGCTCTTGGTTCGTCTCGACCCACACATGCAGCTTGATTCGGTACCGGTTCCCGACTTCCTCGACCGAACCCTCGACCTTTCGCCGAATCCCCTCGCCCTTGAACGGTGAAAGGAGTTCCGTGGGTTCGGACTCGAACGTCCCCTCGGATCGATCGATGTCCTTCATCCGATATCGCTGGCTGACGACTTCGACCGTCGCGTCCCAAAGGACTTCTTCGGGACCGATATACCAAGGTGACTCTTGCGGTGGGGTCGTGAGTCCCCGAAACAGGGAACAGGCCGTCACCGACAGGAGAAACCCGACAAGAAGAAGAGGTTGAAGCACTCGGCTTCGCCGCCCTGGAACCATCTCCCGGTACCTTCTTTCTCGAGGTTCGCGCAATCGTAGCACTTCAAATGGCCCGAGACAAGCAATTCCGGCGACGAATCTGCCTATCTGGCTTGAGCTTACATCCGAGCCTCGAAAACGGCCCCGAGCGGCCGACGCTCGAGGCCGGAGTCGGCCCCCGCCCGAGCCCCGCTCCGCGAGCGCCCACCACGCTCCGCCCGCCCGATCCTCGGCGCTCTCAGCGCCCCAGATGGCGCCGTGCCTCGTCCCGCAGGACCTCTTCGGCGAACGGGTCGTTGGCGACCTCCGCGAGGAAATCGAGCCACCGATCGTCGGGGTCGTCGGCCAGCGCCTCCAAGATCTGCTTGCGCTTGGCCACCGAGAGCCCCGTGCGATGGAACGCCTCCCGAAGCCCGACGTCGAGCTGCGGATCTTCGAACAGGAGCACGTTCGCGAGCAGGACGTCCTCGGTCACTTCCGACGACGCGGAATCGAGCAATCGACGCACCGAGCCGAACGCCTCGTCGTTCCCGAGACGTGCGAGGCCGTACCACGCATTGAGGAGAACGCCCGCGTCTTCCGCGTCCCGATAGATCGACAACAACGCCGGCTCACTAGCTTCGTCCTCGATCGCCGCGAGCGCACGTGTCGCCGCCCGACGGATGATGAGCTCCTCGTGCGAGATCGCGAGATCGACGAGGTCGTCGAGCAGCCGGTCGTCGCCGATTCGAGAAGCCAGAAGCAGCGTCGAGAAGAGGCGCGGAGTCTCGCCGCCTTCGAGCTCGTCGAGCACGAAACCGATCCCCGCGTCACCGGCCGCACGCACGAAGGACGCGAACTCGCTGAAACGCGGGTTCAGATACGAACCGTAGCCATAGACTTCGATGAGCCGGTCGTAGCGCTCTCGCAGTTCCTCGGAGGTGAGCACCGACGAATCGCGCGACGCGACCTCACCGTTCACGGCGTCGACCGCGTCCTCACGAGTCGAGGTGTCCTCGGTCTTCGCATCGAGCTCGTCGCGAAGTCGGGCGACCTCGGTCTCGAGCCGCCGGATCGTATCGCGAAGCTCGGCTTCCGTCGCGGTCGGATCCACGAGCCGCGGTGCCCCACCGGGCATCACGCGCGCCACTTCGTTTTCGGTCACGTCGAGCGTCCCGTAGGAACTCGTGATCCGTACGGTCCCCGCAGCCACCGCAACGGTCACGACCCCGGCGATCGCCGCGTCCTTCCGACGAATCCGCATGTCCCGATCCTTCTGCACTTCGGCGAATCCCGGCCCCCCGGAATCGTTCGCACCGGGGCCTCCTTCGCCATCGAACCGGATTTGTTCACGCGCGACTTCGGATGCGACGGAGAAGATCGTTCCGCGACTCTCCACCGAGACGTCTCCCGTCGCGACCCGCATCGGCTCGCCGGGCCGCACCCACGCCCCGATGTGTCCGCCATCGAGTCGCACGGTCGCGTCGTCGAGCACCGCGAATCGCGACGCCGCCGCCATCTCGACCGTGACCGCGTCGGACAGACGCATCGGCACCGACTCGTCGGCCGTGCGCAGCGGCTCGCCGAAACGAATCGAGTCACCCGCGGTCGCGACCCACGCCCCATCGCGCCACGCCTCGATGCCGACGCTGCCGGGCAACCCCGGGGGCGCTACCGCACCGCGTATCGCGAGCACGACGAGGATCGTCGCCGCAGCCGCCGTGATCCACACGACCGGCCCGGGAATCACCCGGACGCCGCGCTCCCGCGGCGCGGACGACGTGCTGTCGACGCGCACCGTTTCGGCCGCGACTCGCCGGGACTCCCCGGCGGCGTCCTCTCCGCTTTCACCGTCGGATTCTTGCGCACCCCGCTCGGCGATCGCGCGGAGCGCTCGCGCCGTGCTCTCGGGCAACGGATCGGCCGGCAACTCTTGCAGCGCCGCCGCCAGCGACTCGTCGCGGCGCATCTCCCAACGGCAGAGCGAGCATGCGTCGCGGTGAGCCCGCAACGCGTCCGCGCGCTCGACCGACAACTCCCCACGGCCGGCTTCATGATCGATCAGTCGATCGACGTGCTCGAGGAACTCGTGACAGTTCATCGCGACTCTCCTTCGAAGGCTTCCCCGAGCCAGCGGCGCAGGGCGTGACGCGCGCGGTGCAAGTGAATCGACACCGCGTTCGCGCTCGAGTCGAGCACCTCGGCGATCTCGGTACACGACATCCCTTCTTGGTACCGCAGCAAAACAGCGACGCGCTGGCGCTCTCCGAGCCGCGCGATCGCCTGCTCCAAGCTCGTCGCCCGCTCCTCCTCGAGGAGCGACGACTCCGGGCGCATCTCGCACGCGGGCTCGACGGCCAACGGCGCGACCCACTGACGCTCGAGCTTGCGGCGCCGCAGATGACTGCGCAGCCGATTGAGCCCGATCCGGACGATCCAGTGCCGGAACGGGCGCTCGGGGTCGTAGCGGTCGATGTGGCGCCACGCGTCGTGGAACGTGTCCTGAACGAGATCCTCGGCGACCTGAGGATCCCCGACGGCGCGGCGAAACAGCGCGAACAGGCGGTCGGCACCGTCTTCGGCGTACCGCTCGAGCTCTCGAATCCCGGGATCGGTCGGTCTCATGTCCGCTCCTTACGCGCGACCCCGCACGTTCTTTCAGCTCCTCCGACGGGAAGGGCCTCGGCGCGTCGCACGGGAGTGCCCTCTTTCCGAAGCGCGACCGAACCGGCAGAATGGGCCCTCGCGAGACCGGAACCGCCCACGCTTCCTACGAGACGACTTCGGAGGGTCCCATGCATCCCGTTCCCGAGCTCCCGCCCGTCGAGCCCGCGCGCCGCGGTCCGAACGCTCCGTCGATTCTCTTGCTGGCCCTCGTGGCCTTCTGCGCCGGATTCTCCCCAGCATGCACGCCCGAATCCGAGACGGCCATCCCTACCTCGATCCGGTCCGATCCAGCCGCGATCGGCGCCGCGATGCCGTCGTTGCTCGAGCTCTACCGGTCCTTTCACGAGATGCCCGAGATCTCGTTCCAAGAAGAGCGTACCGCGGCGACGTTCGCCGAAGAGCTGCGCAAGGCGGGCCTCGAGGTCACCGAGCGCGTGGGCACCTATCCGACGGAAGGCCGCACGTGCTACGGCGTCGTCGGCGTGTTCGAGAACGGCGACGGCCCGACACTGCTGCTCCGCACGGATCTCGACGCCTTGCCCATGCGCGAGGAGACCGGCCTCCCGTACGCAAGCCGCGCGACGACGGTCGACGAGTCGGGTGCCACGGTGCCCGTCATGCACGCGTGCGGACACGACGTGCACATGACCAGTCTGATCGGCGCCACGCGCGTGCTCACCGCGGACCGCGCCGCTTGGCGCGGGACACTCGTCGTGATCGGCCAGCCCGCCGAGGAAGGCGGCGGCGGCGCGCGCGCGATGCTCGCCGACGGACTCTACGAACGCTTCCCACGCCCCGACTACGCGATCGCGCTGCACTGCAGCCCGTCGATTCCGGCCGGGTCGGTCGGCGTCTGCGAAGGCTATGCGATGGCCAACGTCGACTCGGTCGACATCCACTTGCGCGGGCGCGGCGGTCACGGCGCGTATCCTCACGAGTCGATCGATCCCGTCGTCGCCGCGGCGCAGATCGTCATCTCGCTGCAGACGATCGTCAGCCGCAACATCTCGCCGTTCAAGCCCGCCGTCGTCACGGTCGGTTCGATTCACGCGGGTACGAAGCACAACATCATCCCCGACGAAGCCCATCTGCAGTTGACCGTGCGGTCGTACGAGAAGACCGTACGCAAGACCTTGCTCGACGGCATCCGACGCGTCGCGACCGAAACCGCGCAAGCCGCCGGGATTCCCGAGGACGGCATCACGGTCACGATCGACGATCGCGAATTCACGCCCTCGACCTACAACGACCCGGCGCTCACGAGACGCTTGCGCGCACGATTCGCCGCGACCTTCGGAACCGATCAGGTCATCGACGCGCCCCCCGTGATGGCCGGAGAAGACTTCAGCCGCTATGCACTCGACGGGGAGATCCCGTCGTGTCTGTTCTGGCTCGGCACCGTGAGCGCCGATCTGCTTGCGCGCGTCGAACGGGGCGAAGCGACGCTCCCGTCGCTGCACAACAGCCACTTCGCTCCCGACGCGGATCCCGCGATCGAAACGGGCGTCGAAGCGCTCGTCGACGTCGCGCACGAGCTCCTCGCGCCATAGTGGCCCGCCTCAGAAATTCGCTTCAATTGTCCGGGTCGCTGACGGACGATCTCGGCGTTGCATCTCCTCGCCGTATGGCCAATACGCCTCGTCGAAGCGCCTTGACCTCGCCGCCATCGCCAGCGAACAATTGAAGCGAATTTCTGACGCGCACCATTAGCAACCCGTTGAAAAACTCACCGCAGCCGGAATGGCGAGCGGCGGGTCAGATCTCGACGCCGAGCGCGCCCTTGATCGCAAAGCCGAATGCGAGCGACACGAGCAGGAACACGAGCACCCAGTGCATGTCGATCCCGAACACGGGAATCGTCTGGCCGCGCGCGTAGTTCACGGCGATCTTCTCGAACGGCGACGAGCCCGCGAGCACCGGTTCGCCGGGGTTCGCGAGTTCGAGGAACGGGTTCCCGCCTTCGCGCTTGGGCGCGAGCATCTTCACGGATTCGCCGACCACGAGTCGCTTCGTCTCGGTCGCGTCGTTGACGCGCAACGAAAGCTCGTAGATCCCCGCGTCGTCGGCTCGCACGCGCCAATCGACCGTGCGCGCATCCGCGGCGCGAACCGGCCCCGCTTCGACAGCCACACCATCGGGCGCGTCGAGCGCCACGTCGAGGCCGTCGAACGAGACGTTCTCACGCAACGTCGCGGTCACGATCGCCTCTTGGCCGGGGTCGATCGGCGAGTACCGAAGGCGCGGATCGAGGTTCATCACGACGAACACGAACGGGATCACGAGCGCGATCATCGGGATGCTGTTGTGACCGAGATACGCGAGGTTGTAGCGCATTACTTTGAACTGCGCGGTCGCCACCACCCGGACGTCGTCCTTGTAGAGGATGATCTCCATGAGGTGGCCCCAGATCCGGTCCTTCGCGGCACGGATCGCCTTCTGGTTCGAGATCTTCTTGAACGCGAGGAGCGCCACGAGCCCGAAGAGGATCGACAGAAACGCCAATCCCCAAAACTTCGGTAGCCCGAGAAACTCGAGCAGCAGAATATCGAACACGAAATTGAACGCGCCGTTGATCGCTTGCATCCCGTCACCCGTCGATCCGGATCTGTCTCGTTCCGAAAGCGGATCCGCCCGCCTTCGGCCTTCCGCGGCCGCCGCATCCGACGGCCGCGCTGCGCGATGCGGTCACACACCGCGCGCTTTCCGAAGCCGCAAGACTACGAGATGTAGCCGAGGCCCTTCAGTTTGTTCTTGATGTCCTCGTCAGAGTCGGCGTCGGCCAAGTGGGCGATCTCCTTCTCGAGCGCGTGGATCACGAACTCGTCCGGACCCGAGTAGCCCGCGACTTCCGAGTACTTGCGAATCTTGTCCATGAGATCCTTGGGGATCTTGACGCTGTTCTTGCCACCGAGCATGGCTCTCTCCTTCGAAACGTTCGATCCGTTCGCGGGTCACGGCGTGCCGGGCGGCAACACCGATTTCCCGATCATTCCTTCTTGGTTCTCGATCCCGTAGTACGAGAGGATCGTCGACGTGATGTCGTAGAGCGCAGGCGCTTCGGCCGCGATGGGCTTGTTGCTGAACAGAATGCCCGGCACTTCGTCGTGCGCCATGGCGTGGTCGGCGCTCCACGGATTGTCCCGATCGACGAGGACGCCTTCGGGCACGTTCCCTTGCGCCGAATCGTCTGACACGCGGTACCCACGATACGCCCCGACGATCAGATCCGGCCCCTCGCCGACGATCTCGTCGTTCCCCGAGTAGACCTCGTCGGCGCGGTAGATGTACTTGAAGACGCGCTTCCCGTCCGCCGGATCCTCGTAGGCCAGCAGTTTCTGACGGATTTCCTCGAGCAGCGCGCTCGCTTCGTCGTCGGCCACGATCCCGTCCCGCTCCCGCGACTCGAGGTTCAGGAAGATTCCGGCAAAGCCGAAGCCGTACGCGCGCGTCCGCTCCCAGTCGACGCTCCGCGTGAGGATGCCGACGTGCTTGCCGAGCTTGGAGTCGCTGCGTTCTTCGTCGCCCTCACCGGTCGCCGGATCCAAGTACCCGAGCCCCTCGAGGCGCTTTTTCTCGGCCGGAGTCAGCTCCCGCGAGTCGCCCTTCAACACGAGGTACCCGTTTTCGTACAGCCACGTGTTGAGGTTGATCTGTCGGCGGAACGGCGCCATGCCGTGGTCGGAGATCACGAGCAGCGTCACGTCGGGGTTGCGCTCGATCCACGCGAGCACCCTCCCGAGCGTCGCGTCGGCGCCGCGATAGATCGACTCGATCGTGTCGCCGAACTCCGCCGCCTTGTCGGGATCGTAGTGCGGACTCTCGGGATCTTGCGTGCTCCACAGGTTGTGGACCGGAAGGTCGGTGTGCGACAGGTAGCAGAACAGCAAACCCGACTCGAAGCGCTCGAGCTCCGAGTACAGGATCGCGAGCTCTTCGTCGCGCTGCCACTCCATCTGCTTCACGAAATCGCCGAGCCGCAGCGCCCCGTCCTTGAGCGCCTTGTACTCGACCGGCAGTCCTTTGGTGTGGTACGGGCCGATGCGTTCGGCGAGGTCGGCCGCGTAGTCGTCGGGCGTCGAGATCTGCGCCGCCGGTGCCTTCGGGTCGAAGTTCACCGAGCTCACGTACAAACGGAAGTCGGGCTCGATCTCCTGCACGATGAAGCGGCAGATGCCACCGACGTTCACCATCATCGGGAACAGCTCGAACTCGACGGGAACCCAGCGGCTCCATTCGCCGACGTTGACGACGACGATCTCCTCGCCGACGATGATCTTCGCCGACGCACTGTCGGTGTCGTAGTAGACCTCGAACTCGCACTCCGAAGGCGGCGACGGCGGTTGGTGGGAATCCTCGTCTTCGTCGGCGTCGTCCGAATCATCCGAATCCGCCGATTCCTCGGCTTCGTCCTCGTCCTTGTCATCCTCGTCTTCTTCGCCGACGCGGAACTGCGGCGGACCGAAGAGCGTTGCCTTCACGTACCCGTTGCGCGGACGAACTCGATACGCCTTGCCGCCGCCGAGGCTGTTACGGTTCGCGGGCATGTTGTCGGTGTAGAGCGCGTACGCCTCGGTCGATCCCGAGAGCTCCGGCGTGCCCATGCCCGTGAGCGTCTTCTGCTTCGTCGGGACGGGCGGGAAGTTCGCGGGCATGCGGTTGACGGTCGCGGGAATCCCGCGCTTCTCGAGGACCTCCCAGAACGTGATGCCCTTGGCGTCGTTGGTGGTCACGGGCGCTCCGAACGGCGACGGGATCTTGTAGCTCCCGACCGTCCATTCCTTCAGCTCGCCCTCTGTGAGGCTCACCGAATCGCGCAGGCCGTCGGCGGGCGAAATCGCGTTCCCGTCGTCGTCCTCTTCCTCGTTGGTGAGGACCTTCGGATCGATCTTGAAGAAGTCCTTCACGCCGTGGCCGCCGGGGTTCATGCCGCGGCTCATGTTCGACCACGCGACCGGGCTCTCGGGCGGGATGCTCGTGGTCAGCGGGCGAAAGCCGCCGGCCGCGCGCAGGCGCGCGAAGTTCGGCAGCTTGCCCTCGTTCATCCACTGCTCCATGAGCTTGTGGTCGAGGCCGTCCATGCCGATGACGAGCAGCCGCGGCGCGTCGTCTTGGAACGACGTCCCGCAGGCCGCGAGTCCCGTGAGCGCCAGGGCGAGACCGAAGCACGCGATCGTCACACGCAGCGCGAATCGGCGCTGCGGAACATCGCACATCGGATCCGTGGTTCGAAGCATCGCGTTCGATTCCTTCTCGGTTTCGACGCTCGCTACGGAGCGAGAAATTCGGGTCGAGGTCGCCATCCGATCACCCGGTCGGCGCGCCGGCCGGCTCGCGCTTCGGCGCTTCGGCCGCGATCTTCGACGGCTGCGCGGGGAACGCGCTACCGTTGTACAGCGACTGCCCGGTCATGTGGCGCGGGATCGGAATACCGAACAATCGCAGCACCGACGGCGCGATGTCCATGATGCGCGGATTCTCGACGTCGATCTTTCGGTTGCTGAAGAAGATGCCCGGAACGGTCTCGTAGTCGAGGCAGTGATCGCCGCTCCAGCTCTTCGTGTTGTCGACGAAGACGTCCTTGTCGACGGTACCGACCGCGCATTCCCACGACGCACGGTAGCCGTCGGCGTAACCGATGATGAAGTCGGGCGCGTCGTCCGTGAACGGTCCGTCGTAGAACTTCTCGACGTCGAAGATGCGGTTGATCGCGATGGCGCCGTTGCGTCCCGGACGATCGTCGACGAGGCCCGTGAGCTTCTCGGTGAGCTCGCGCTTGAGCGGCTCGAGCTCTTCCTTCGAGACGATGCCCTGCCCTTCGCGACCCTTGCGATTGATGAAGATCCCCGTGAGCCCGAGTGCGAACACGCGCGTCTTCGTCCAGTCGACGTTCGGAAACCACTCGCCGCTCTCGGTGCAGCCTTCCTTCAGAACGAGATACCCGTTCTGGTGCAGCCACGAGTTGAGGTTGACGCCCCACGAGAAGTGCGTGAAGCCGTGGTCCGACATCACGATGATCGCCGTCTTCTTGTCGACGTACTCGAGCGTGCGTCCGACGAGCGCGTCGCTCTTCTGATAGAGCTTCTCGATCGTGTCGGCAAACTCGGTCGTGTCCTTGTCGCGGTTCGCGGGATGGTCCGCATGTTCGTAGCGCATGAACATGTGCTGGATACGGTCGGTGCCGTCGAACACGCAGCCGATGAGTCCCTTGCGGCTCATCTTCAGCGAGTGGAAGAACATCTTCTCGCGCTCTTCGTGGATGCCGTCGGCCTGCTCGAGCCACGAGCCTTCGTCGAGGACGCGCGCGTTCAGCGCCCACGTGTCTTCGGCGAGACCGAGCGTCGCGTACGGACCGAGGAGCTTCGAGAGGTACATCGCATACGTCATCGGATGCGAGATCGGCATCACCGGGCTACCCGGGTCGATGTTGATCGGCGTCATGTAGAGCTCGAAATGCGGCTCGTACGCGCGCACGCAGAACCGTGCGATGCCGTTGACCTTCTTGCCGAGGCCGGGCTTGAACACGAGCGTGACCCACGGCGAATATTGCCGTCCCTCGAGCGTGACTTCTTCGCCGTCGATGTCGAGATGCGCGCGCCCCTTCTCGTGGTCGACCACGATGCGCATCGGAATCTCCATGAGCGGCGATCCCTCGACGAGCGGGTTCTCGGGACCGGGGATCGTCGTTTCGATCGTCTTTCCGTCGGCGCCGTAGGCGAGCTTGATCTGGACGCCTGACGTGTGCCGCGGGTCGTCTTCGTTCTTCGTCGTGAAGAAGCTGAACGTCCCCTGCGACCCGCGCATGTCGGGCGTGCACATCGCCGAGAGCGACAGGCCACGGTGCTTCTCGGGCGGGAACGAGATCGGCACGCGCAGCACCGTCGACGGCAGGTCGTGCGCGCCGACGATCTTCCAGAACGGCACCGCGCGACGCTTGATGCGCATCACGGGCTTGCCGATCGGGATCTGGTACTTGCCGAACTTGACCGTCTTGTCGACGCCGCCGATTTCGGTCGACGAGAGCTCAGGCAGGTAGTTCTTCTTGTTGCGCGTGAAGAAGTCGAAAATGCCGTGTCGCGACGGATCGACGCCCGTGCTGAACGTCGACCACGCGACCGGCGACATCGACGGGTTCGTCGACGTCAGCTCGTGAAAGCATCCCTCGTCGGCGAGCTTCTTGAAGTTGGGGAGCTTCCCCTCGTCCATCATGCGCTTCACGCGCTTCGGGCAGATGCCGTCGAGCCCGAGGATGATGACCTTGTCGACGCCGGTCTTCTGGCGCTTGCTCTTCTTGAAGAGCCGCAAGAACATCCGGATCGGATAGATCGCCATGATCCCGAACGCGAGCAGGATCGTCGCGAACAGGACCAAGAACGAGCCCGCGAACGCAAAGCCCGCCCCGGGGCCAATGTAGGCGGGCGCGAGCTTGTAGGCGGGCGCGAGAAGCCCGAATCCGGGGAGCGAGGACGTTTCGGGCATCGCGGCCGCGGCCGGTGCGCCCGAAGCGGCGAGGAAGCCGGCCGCCGACAAGACGACGAGCGCCGCGCGCGACCCTCGGTTTCGGAAGAGCGACGAGACCCTCGGGGAGAGGATCGACGGGATCGACATGATACTCACCGTGCCATCGAATGCCGCAACGAGAGGAACCGTGTAACGCCCGAAGGTGCCGCGACGAGAAGCGAGACCGATCGACCTTCGCGTCGAGTCGGCCCAGACCTTCCGGCGGTTTGCCCGGCAGGGCGAGACCCAGGCCCGAGAATCCGTACCTGCTGAAGTTCGTGCTACGGAAGCTCGAAACCGTTTGCTGCGTGTGAGCTACCGAAGACGGGACGACTGGGAATCCCGGATCGTACCATAGCCGACGCCGCTTGCGCACCGCCGTGAGCCACGAACGGAACCCCGTCCCCCGGCGAATCTTCCGGGCCGAAAGGAATACGGGCCGGACGGCGCTCCGTGAGGCGCTCCGTCCGACCCGTTCATCGTCTCGTTCCGGGCCGCGGCTTGACACCCCGCCGGCCCTCGGCGTCACGCGTCTCGGAAGATCAGCCGGCCTGACCGGCACCCTCGCGGACGGGGATGAGCCCCTCCTGCTCGAGGTAGCGGATGATCTTCGCGGCGCTCTCTTCGATGTCCTCGTCTTCCGAGTCGATCATGACTTCGGGGCTCTGAGGCTCCTCGTAGGGGTCGTCGACCCCCGTGAAGTTCTTGATCTCGCCTGCGCGGGCCTTCGCGTAGAGGCCCTTCACGTCGCGGCGCTCGAGCTCGTCGAGCGAGCACTTGCAGTAGACCTCGACGAACGTGCCGATCTTCTCGCGCAGCTCGTCGCGGATCTCGCGGTACGGCGAGATGGCGGCGGCCATCGCCACGACCTGGTTGCGGGTCAGCACTTCGCACACCCACCCGATGCGGCGGATGTTCGTGTCACGGTCTTCCTTGGAGAAACCGAGGCCCTTCGAGAGATTCGTGCGGATGACGTCACCGTCGAGGACTTCCGTCAGCAGACCGCGCTCGCGCAGCGTTCGGTTGACGATGTTCGCCAGCGTCGACTTGCCGGCGCCCGACAGGCCCGTGAACCAAAGGGTGAAACCTTTCCTCTCCATCGTGATCTCCTTCTGGTGCTTCGATCCCGGCGCCGCGGCCCTTGCCGTGGTCGGCGCGACGAGGTCGACGGTCGTTGTTCGGCTTCTCAGTCCAAATAACCGAGATTTCTTAGCTTACGCTTGATCGAGCGGAGCTCGTCGGGCGAAAACTCGCCCTCTCGCGTCCCGGCCTCGTGCTCGCCGACGAGGTCGCGCAGCACGTAGACGATGAAGTCGGTCGGCGAGTTGAAACCCGAGTCGTCGATCAGGATCTGGATCTTGTTGTAGAGCGGCCGCGGGATCTTGACCGTGACCTTGGTGTCCTTCGGGGCCTTCGATGGCGGCGTCGCCGCGGCCTCGGACCGGATCTCGGAGTCTTCCATCCATCCTCTCCTTCGCGAGCCGGCTCGGTTCCGAGCGGTGATGAACCGACCGAGCACCGGTCTGGCGGAATGCCCATCGGGCCACACCCCGACGAACACTCCTATGACACTCTCGCGAGGCAGGAAGGCTACCACCCTGAGACCGAGTGTCAACCCCCTCCAGCATTGTCATTTAGAGAAGAAACACGAGGAATCGTCGTCAACTGAGACACTCCTCGAACACTCCCAAGACACTCCTGCAAGGCTCTTTAAGGAGCCTTGTCTCCCCACGCGAAGCGAGATCGGGGGAGGAATCGCGCTCGGCATGCGTCGCTTTGCCACAGGGCGGATCGGGTTCGAGTCTCGGTGGTCGGCCGTACACCGCTTCTTGTATACTTCGCGAAACGGCGGCGC
>JAUIME010000723.1 GCA_030433195.1 bacterium | reverse complement strand
ATGGATGTCGACGGTGCGCGCGAAATCGGGGGCTTTCTCGTCGTCGTTCCAGTAGTAGTAGGCGTACCAAGCGTCGCTCGGCGCCTGAAGGATCACGTCGCCGGCTCGATCGTGATCGAGTCCCGCTTCGCTGCGTGCGTCGCCGTGCAGCACGTTGCCGATCCCGTCGGTGTTCTCGAACAAGCGGACGACCTCGGAGATGCGTGCAAGGTCGCGCACGTAGACGTGGGCGATCTGGTGGTCGCAGACCGCGAACGCGTCGCTGGCTCCGCAGTCGAGGAGTTCGGTTCCGACGCTCGGTCGAACGCGGATCCAGCCGGCGTCGCGCAGGACGCGATTGGGATACATCGTACGGGCGACGTTCGTGATGCCGTACTCGGATACGATGAGCACGCGAACGCCCTTGCTCTCGTAGAAGTGGATGAGTTCGCCCACGACGTCGTCGATCGCCAAGAGCTCGTTCTCGATCTCGGGCGCGTCGGTGCCGTGCTTCTGCAACGGGTAGTCGAGGTGGGGGAGGTAGACGAGCGACAAGGTCGGACTGTGGCGCTCGAAGATCCACTGCGCCGATCGTGCGATCCACTGCGAGGACTCGATTCCCGAGGCAGGCCCCCAGAACTTGAGGAACGGGAACGGGCCGAGGTCTTCCTTCATCTCGGCGCCGAGCGACATCGGGTGCGAGTAGACGTCGAACAGCTTGCCGCCGTCGGAGAGATAGTGCGGGCGCGGGGTGACGCTGTAATCGGCGCCCGAGTACATGTTGTACCACCAGAAAACCTTCGCGCACGTGAACGACGGGTCGCGTCGGGCGAGCGTTCGGTAGATCGGCTCGGCCTGGATCAGCGCGTTGTTCTGCTTCCAAAAGCCGACTTCGGCATGATCGTGGAAGTACCACCCGTTGCCGACGATGCCGTGTTCTCGCTGGGGGACGCCCGTGAGCATGGCGGCCTGGCTCGTACACGTGACCGCGGGGAACTGCTCGGTCATCGGGACCGACCAGCCGCGCTTCACGAAGGCGCGGAGGTTCGGCGTCCAGTTGCCTACGAGCTCGGGCGTGAGACCGACGACGTTGATGACGGCGACGCGGTGCATGTCTTCCATTCTCCTCTTCGTTGGGGGCTTGGGTGTTCGCCCGGCTCCCGGTCGGGCCGGAATGGCGAGCCGTGGGGTGCCGAAGGTCTACGGTGGAGTCGGCCTCGCGTTCGCCCAATCGACCGTAACATCGGCGAGCTCCGCGAGGACTTCCGCATCGGTTCGCCCCGAGCTCTTGCGGACGTGGAACCCGTGGTCGGCGTCGTCGATCACGTGCAGCGTGGCGTCGATCGGGGGCGACTCGACGATCGGACGCAGCAGCGAGAGGTCGGCGAGGGTGTCGCGTGTCCCTTGCAAGAACAGCATCGGCACCTCGACGTCACTCAGGTGGTCGGCGCGACGGGTGCCCGGCTTCTTGGGCGGGTGCAGCGGAAAGCCGAAGAAGACGAGGCCGCGGACCGAAGCGGCACCGTGTCCGCGCGTGTCCGGTTTCTCGGCGAAGAGCTGCGACGTCATCCGACCGCCCATCGATTTGCCTCCTGCGAACAGCGGCAGGTCGGGCGCGAGGCGTCGCGCGTGGGCGAGCGCGGCCTCGACCGTCGCGAGGAGTTTGGGCGCCCGGTCGGGCGGGCGGCGCCGGGGCGGCGTACCGGCTGTGTCCTCCCGCGGCTCCATGTACGGGAACTGATATCGCAGCGTGGCCATGCCGCGATCGGCGAGAGCACGAGCGAGGTCTTCGAGAAAGACGTGCGTCATTCCGGCGCCGGCACCGTGGGCGAGCACGAGGAGCGCGCGCGCGTCGGCAGGACGAAAGAAGATCCCGGACACGCTGCGTTCGAGGGGCTCGATCGCGATGGTCTCGGCGACAGGTTCGTTCGACGGAGGATGCGGTGCGGACGGGATCGGACGGTCCCTTCGAGTAGGCTCGGGCTCTTGAAGCGAGTGTCGGATGACGAGACGTGCTCGATCATAGACGAATCGACACACCGCGACCACCGGCAGCGGCGTTCGCGATCAATCGACCTTGCGTTGCGCGCGATTGCCGTCGACGCCGTGATGGCTGATGAGGATCGCGCCGGGAGCCGCGAACTGGTCGAACATCGCGAAATGCAGCGGCTCGGTGCCCGGCCACGGGAACACGTAGACGAAATCGAGGTCGTCGGCCGCGAAGTCGACTTCGTCGTAGACGGCCGATCCGGGGACGATCGTGAAGAAGTCCTCGGCGTTCTCGGTCTCGTCGAAGCCCGTCGGGACATACGATCCGTGGTGGAGCTGGACGTCGAGCTCGTAGTCGTTCAAGAGGTCCGTCGAACGGTCGAGCAGGTCGCCGTCGATCTCGATCGCGTGCGCCTCGTGACCGAGCGTGGCCGCGATTCCCGCGATGACGCCGAAGCCGCTACCCCACTCGCAGAACAGACCCGGATCGAAGCCCATCTCGATGAGTCCGTGAAGCGTTCGATAGATCGACGGATAGTCGGCGGGCACGAAGCCGCCGACTGGGCGGTCCGGGTGATGCGCGAAGTACTCCTTGATGCGCCGGTCGGCGTCGACGAGGAACTCCTCGACGTCGTCCGGCAAGGGGATGTCGACTTCCACTACGGGGAGGGTCTCGAGAGGCATCGGGGAGGACTCCGTCGGGTGCCGCGAGCGCGTTCAGCGGTCGGGGTTTCGGTTGGGATCGACGACGTATCGGTCGACGTTCGCGAGGACTTCGGTGACGGCGGGCTCGACGACCTCGCGGATCGTGTCGTTCGCGTACGCGAGGAAGCCGACCGGACGGTGGTTGTTCGCCGGGACGCGGAGCGGACTGCCGTCGAGATCCGTGAATCGCACGCCCGCGTCCGAGGCGATGCGAAGCGTCGCGATGTCGTACGGGTGCCCGGCGATGCCGACGTCCCGGCCGCGCGCGCGCATCCGATCGAACAGAAGCGGCCGCAGGTCGGCGACGAATGCGTAGCGCCCGGTCGCGAGGCAATGAAGCTGGCC
>JAUIME010000722.1 GCA_030433195.1 bacterium | reverse complement strand
GCATCTTCGACGGATTCTCGCCGATCAGCGACAGGATCGTCGGCGCCACGTCGATCGTGCGCACGAGCGATTCGATGCGCCGGCCGATCGGCACCGCATCACCGGCCAGGATCATCGGGACGCGAATCTGCTCTTGGTACAGGATTCCGTGACTCCACCAGTCGTGATCGCCGTGCCCCTCGCCGTGATCACCGACGATGCAGATCAGGAGCGGGCGATCGCGACCGCCCATCCGTTCGACGAGCGCGCCGACGTGCTCGTCCATGTAGTGGATCTCGTTGTCGTAGGCCCACAGGAGATCCTTGCGGCGCGTCGGATTCGGGTCGCGCGGGAAACGGTCGAGCGCGGCCTCCCCACCCTCGGGAAGCATGCGCACGTCGTGCGGATCGAAGTAGTGCGCCCACACGAACAGCGGCTCGTCCGCGGGCTGCGTGCCCACCCAATCGAGCACGGCTCGATTCACCTCGGAGGCACGACGCTGCGAGTCGTTCGTATTGACGATCCCGACCTCGGTGATGCTGCCGCCGCCTTCACCGCCATTCGTGAACGGATCGTCGAAGTGATCGAACCCACGGTGTAGCGCGAAACGCTCGCCGCACGGCAACGCCGCGATGAAGCCGCCGCTCGTGTAGCCGACGTCACCGAGCACCTCGGCGAGCAGCGGGACGTCGTCACGAACGACGTAGGCGACCGGGCCGTGCAACACGCGCAGTCCGTTCGCGTAGGGGTTGCGTCCGGTAAAGATCGCCGCGTGCGAGACCGGCGTGACCGACGCCTGCGCGATCGCGTTCTCGAAGAGCGTGCCCGAACGCGCGATGCGGTCGATGTTCGGGCTCGTGATGCGGCGGTAGCCGTAGCAACTCAATCGATCGGCCCGCGTCGTGTCGAGCGTCACCACGAGGATGTCGGGAAGCGGGCCGCGCGGCTCTTCGTTGCCTCCGCAACCGACGGCGAACCCGATGATCCCGACCCAGAGGCATGACGACAGCGAGTGCGCCACTGCGGCCAAGGATCGCCGGAATCGAACCGTTCGCCTCACACGCGCTCGTTGGCAGCCCGCGCCGAACCTCGTCCCTCGCGTCATCGTGCGACCTCGATCTCCGTTCCCTCGATCACGGCCGCCTCGGGAATCGTCACGCCATGCGTCGATACGGTACGGCCGGCCGCCGCGATTGTAACAGTTGCGTCTTCGGCACCGACCGCGTAGGGAACCGTGAACTCGTAGCGTCGATCCTCACCGATCACGGCCGTGCGACGCCAATCGAGCTCGCGGCCGCGGTTCGTCCGCACGCGAATCGCGAGCTCGGCCGTCGCCCCGCGCGGCCCCGCCCCCGTGACGCGCGCGCCCTCGACGAGCTCGAACACCTTCCACACGGGAACGGCACGTCCGGCGAAGGGTACGTCGGGCGCGTTGGCCGGAAGAAGCTCCTCCGACTCGTAGACGAGCCGGAACCGATCGTAATCGTTCTCGGCGCGCAGACGTCCGGTCGGCAACTCGAACTCGACGGGTTGCGCGGCGTCCGAGAAATACAGCCCCATGCACGGGCCCTCGGCGAGCAGCCGCATCGTCGCGAGCTCGTCGAGCGGGCGCGCGGCCTGCCAGTCGGCGCGACGCTCTTCGGAGAGGAGCGAGTAGTAGAACCACATGTCGTAACAACGCATCGACATCACGGCGTAGCGGCACTGCGCACGCTCCATCGCCTGCACGGCGGCATCCGCACCGGACGCGAGGAAGAAGTCGGCCGTCCGGCCGAGACCCTCGAGATCGAAGAACGGATTGCTCGACGCGGGCCGGCGCCCCAGGTACACGACGTGATGCCCGAACGCCGGATTCGTCAGGACTCCGTACGACGCAGGCTCGTCCGGTTCGAGGAACGCGCCCGGATCCGGCGTTTCGGTCGCGAGCCACTCGCACCCTTCGAGCACGAGCGCATCCTGCAACACGAAGCGCGTCGTGAGCGTGCGGTAGCTGAGCACGGCCCCACACAAGACGACCCCCGTCGCGACCGTGATCGCGACGACGCGCGCAGCGCGCGACACGCATGCGAGGCGCGCGACGGCAACCGCACCCGCGAGCGCGAGCGGTAGCACCGCGAAGTTCAGGAACCTCAACTGGAAGCTCGCGAGCGCGAAGAACGACGATGCCCAAACCGCGACGAAGAGTGCATCGGACGCCTGCCCGCGACGCGACGCTACCGAAGCCTCGGCGTCGGCATCGGTGCGCGTCGTCCGGAGACCGAGCACCGTGACGACGACGATTCCGAGGATCCCGAGCGGCAACGCGAGCCCGGCATGACGCCAGGCGGGTGCGTACGTCCACGCACCGTCGCGCACGAACAGCGGTTGCGTCTCGAGCACGGTCTGCAAGTACACTTCGTCCTTGCCGACCCAACCGCCGGCCGCCCGGATCGTGTCGAAGAGCGCCGGCGATGCGGTGAGCGGTACGACGAGGAACATCAGGACCGCTCCGATCACGACGACTGCGACCTGCACGAACCGCATGCGAACGATCTTGCGTGCGCCGAGGGTCGCCGCGTGCAAGTACGGCGGAAAGAGCGCGAACAACGCGAACAACGTCGGCTGGAACATCGACGGCTGGTTGTAGACGAACTCGAGCTTGCGATGCCCGCCCCAGAAGATCGTGAGCGCGAAGACCGCCGCGGCCGCCATCGCTTGCGGGAGGAACATCGCGACGAGCGTCGATTCGCGCGATTCGCCGCGCAGGATGCCGCCGATCGTGCGTAGCATCAAGACGCCGCTCACGACCGCGATGAGCAAGATCGCTCCCGTCTGCACCGAGATGAGCGCGGCACCCGCGGCACCCGTCGCGATCATGAGGCCGATCGGTACGGAGCGCCCGCCTCCGAGCAGATCACGAAAGCGCGTCCCCGCGCGCCGAGCCGCTTGGTCGCACGCGAGCAGGCCCGCGAAGTAGAGACCGAGCAACGCCGTCTCCGCGCCGTGATGATCGGGTCGGCCGAAAGCGGCATACGACGCATGAAACGGCATCGTCGCGACG
>JAUIME010000721.1 GCA_030433195.1 bacterium | reverse complement strand
CTGATCTCGATCGAGCTGCGGTTCTGAAACACGGCTCCACCTATCGCTGAAATCATCGACGGAATCGGGTTGGCCGCGCCGATCCGATTCCGTTGTCTTTTCGGCACGCTTCGACGGGGACGAACGTGCGGTTCGAAAGTGAAGCTACGAGGAGCCCGAGTTCCATGAAGCACGAACGCACCCCCTTCTCTCACACGCACAGCACGCCGAACGGACCGTCTCACGGACCGCGCGCGACACTGCGGACCACGCTCCTGGCCATGCTTGCGATGATCTCCATCGCGGTCGGTTGCAGCAGCGGATCGAGCGGGCGCCCGCAGCCCCTCGAGTGGACGAGCGTCGACGCCGACGGGGTCTCGGACATCACCGTCGTCCCGCTCTTTCACAACAGCGCGATCCGCATCGCCTTCACCAAGGCGATCGACCCGCGTTCGGTCACCGACGAGACGTTCCGCGTACGGACGGGACCGATGTTCGACACTGCGGTCCCCGGCACGATGCTGCTCACGGACCGCGGCGAAACCCTCGTGTTCGTCCCGAAGTTGCCCGAACAGCGCGACTTCGACGACGGCGCCTTCCGCGCCGGCGCCTCGTACCGCGTGGTTCTCGCGGGCGAAGCCGAAACGCCCGAGGGTGCTCCGACGATCCGCTCGAAGTCCGGGAACCGTGCGCTCGCGGAGGGCTTCGCGATCGACTTCACGGTGCGCGACACCGAACCGATGTACCTGGAGCGTTCGCCGGCGCCGCCGTCCGTCTCAGGCTTCCTGATCGATCTCGACGGAGACGGAGCGCTCGCCACCGATGCGACCGACCCCGTCGATTCGGGGGAGTTCTTCGCGGTCCCGGAAGACCCTTCGCTGCCGATCGTCGACGGCGTGCGCGTGGGCTCGCGCTCGATGCCGATGCCGAACGGCCCGCTCGTCGTCGCCGTCGTCTACGATCGCGCCATCGACCCGCGCTCACTGCTCCCCGAGTTCGGACGTACGTCGCTCGCGGCCACGTTGAGCAATCTCGACGATGTCTATCCCTGCGACGAGCCGACGCCCGGCGGCCTGTGTCCGCGTCCGCTGCTCACGACCGCGGGGCTCCGGCACCTCGTCGTCGCCGACGGCACGTGGCGCACGATCCACACACTCGAGGCGCTCGGTCCGCTCGACGGCTTCACCGAACACGCGATCGAAGCGAGCGTCGAAGCGCGCGATTTCATCGGACGTCCTCTCGCGGCACCCGTCGCGGCGGCGTTCACGACAGGTGAAGGCATCACGAGCGACGCGATCCTCGAGACCTTTGCCGATCGACTCGACCGCGACCGCGACACGACCGCGGCGTGGGGAGTGACGACACCGCGAGCCCTCTTCGGGACGCCCGGCCTCGGCGGCGACGGATCCGATGGGCCGCTGATCATCGAGAACGAGACGATCGTCCTCGATACGAGCCATGGCACCGGCGAGTGGAACTTCACCTCGCTCGAAATGCAGAGCTCCTCGCTTCTGCGAATCGTCGGAGACAAACCCGCAATCCTGCGGTTCTCGAGCGACATAATCTTCACAGGTAGTGTTTGGGCCAACGGCGAAGATGGCGCAGCCGGAAGCGAAGATCTCGGCGTCTCGATTCCCGGGGGGCGTGGCGGACCCGGCGGCGCCGACGGCGGACCCGCGGTCACGGCGAAAACAGGCCGCACGAGAGGCGGCGATGGGGCCGCCCCCGTCGGTCCGACCGATGGCGGCGAAGGCGGCGGGCACGCGACGAGTCCCGGCGGCGGCGGCGGTGGCGGACACGGCGGCAGGGGCCTCCCCGGCTTCCCCGGATCCGGCGAATCCAACGGCGGCCTCGGCGGGATCAACTACGGCTCCCGCATCGACGGCTTCGGCGGTGCCGGCGGCGGTGCCGGCGGCAACTACGACGATGGGGTCACGACCCTCCTCGGCGGCTCCGGCGGAGGCGGTGGAGGCTCGATCTTGTTCGACGTTCTCGGCGACTTCCGATCGAACCAGACGATCCTTGCGGCCGGCGGCTTCGGGGGCGGCGGCGCGACCGTGGGAGGACGGAGTGGGGGTGGCGGTTCAGGGAGCGGGGGGTCGGTCCGTGTTCGTGCCCTAGAGCCGGGCATCAATGGCGTCATCAACGCACAGGGAGGCGGGACATCCGGCGCATCGCCTCCCGCCGGACGTGGAGGTCCGGGAGCCCCGGGCTTCATTTTCATCCAATACGTCGAGCCGGTCACCTTGATCTGCCCGAACTGCATCCCGATGGCGACGTTCGCACCCGTTGGCGACGAGGTCTACGGACACGCGATCGGCCGCTCACGCTTCTTCTCGACGAACTTCGAACCCGGCGAAGCCCGCTTCTCGTTCAACGGCAGCGATCCGACGACGGGCGGCATCTTCTACGACGCGGGCGCGACCGACATAAACGCGATCTCGGCCGACGCCCGAATCCTCGACGCCCCGGTCGACGGCATCACGATCGCCATCGTATTCTCCGGCGCCGACGAAGATCCCCTGCGCCCGAACGAGCCGGATCCGGCAACCATCACACCATGGGTCACGGACATCAGCGACCTCGACGGCTACTCGATGATCCGCTTCGAAGTCCGCATCCGCTCGACCGAAGAAGCGCTCGCGATCAACGACTTCCCGTATCCGGGTGTCGACAACGTACGCATCCGCTACACGCGCGAGTGAAGCGACCGAGTTCACCGCGCCGACACCGTGCGAGGTCGTCGCCGGGACAACACTTCGGCGACGGCCCCGCCGTGCTCGACCTACAGGCCGGGATCGTCGGCTAGCTCGAAACCTACCGCCGCGTCAAACGCGCCTCGAAAGCTCATCGAACGGTATTTGCGAGAGCCGGCGATAGGTGAGTTTCTGGGACGGCTGGAGGGGTGCGGCGACGCATAGATCGTGGTGGCCGTGCCGGTGGCGCGGAGGACGGTGAGATTCCGTCGCTAACAAACAGCCACGCTACCGGAATCGATTAGACGACTGAGGTGCTCACTCGAAGGGGGCGTGCGGGATGG
>JAUIME010000028.1 GCA_030433195.1 bacterium | reverse complement strand
TAATACCGAGATCCCTTTCTCATCTTTGCCGCGCTCGCGGCGCTGTTGCCGGACGTCCGATTCTTCCCGAATCGCGCTCAACTGCCCCTCATGGACCTGTTCCTCGAATTCGTCTACGAAGTCGCTTACCTCTTCAATGAGACAGCGTTCTTCCTACTGATCGGGTTCGCCCTCGCGGGTGTGCTGCGGTTCGCCGTCTCCGGCAGCCGGGCATTCCGCTACTTCAAGGGGCGGAACCTGCGGTCGGTCGTCGCCGCTTCCGTCGTCGGGGTGCCGTTGCCACTCTGTTCGTGCTCCGTGCTGCCCATGGCGGCGTCGTTGCGCCAGCAAGGCGCGAGTCGCGGAGCGACGGCGTCGTTCCTCATTTCGACGCCCCAGACAGGGGTCGACTCGATCGCGACCTCCTATGCGCTACTCGACCCGATCCTCACCGTCGTCCGTCCCGTCGCGGCCTTCCTGACGGCGGTCGTCACGGGCCAGTTCGTGAATTGGTTCGGTGAGGACTCGAAGCGAAAGGGCGGGGACGCCGCCGAAACCTCCGACACCGCGACGCCGGACGAAGGCACGGCGGAGTCGGGTGCGGGGGCCGTCGCCGGCGAGGTCGAACACGATCCTTCCTGTCCGCAGCATGGTCAGGATCACCACCATGGTCACGATCACCACCACGGCCACGACCATGCTCACCATCACGACCACGATCACGAACACGCGCACGAGTTCGATCCCGCAGCGGAGACGAATCGCCTGCGCGGCATGATGCGCTATTCGTTCGTGACGCTGCTCGACGAACTCGGGCCGTATCTCATTCTCGGCTTCCTGCTCTCGGGCCTCATCGGCGTCGCGATTCCCTCGGAGTGGTTCACGTCGCCGCTCATGGGCGGTGTCGGGGCGATGCTCCTCATGCTCGTGATCGGGATTCCGATCTACGTCTGCGACATGGGCTCGACGCCCGTCGCGGCGGCGCTGCTGCTGAAGGGCTTGAACCCCGGAGCCGTGGTCGTCTTCCTGTTGGCCGGACCCGCGACCAACGTGGGTGCGCTCGTGGCGCTGCGCAAGTACCTCGGCGGACGCAGTCTCGTGATCTACCTCGTGTGCATCGCGGTCATGAGCTTGGTCATCGGCTTTGCTGTCGACGCCATCTACAACGCCCAGGGCATTACGCCGTCGGCGATCGTCGGGCAAGGCGGCTCGCTCATGCCCGAGCCCGTCAAGATCGCCGCGTCGATCGCGCTGTTGCTGCTCATGATTCCGAGTACGGCCCGCACGCGTTTCTACGTCGCTTGGGGGAGAAACTTGCGTCGTTGGATGCTGCCGCTCGGCATCGATCCGATGTCGCGCGGAGTGCGCGCAGGGGCGCTCGCGATCTTGCTCGCGCTGTATGCGGCGACGGGTGTGTCGAGCGTCCGTCCGGGCGAGGTGGGTTGGGTCGTCTCGTTCGGAAAGGTCGTGCGCGAAGTGACCGAGCCCGGCGCGGTGATCCACTGGCCGTGGCCCGTGCAGTCGGTGACGACGGTCGATCGCGACGCCGTGCGGCGGGTCACGCTCGGTACGGTCGCCTCGTTGCGACTCGACGAGCAAGACGACGAGGACGATCGTCCTCGACGGTTCTTGTCGAGCCTGAAGACGCGCGCCGACGACGACGCCGAGCTCGTCGCGGCCGATGGCAACATCCTCGTCGTGCGGTTGGCAGTGCTCTACACGGTCACCGACGCACGACAGTTCGCGTTCGGGGTGAGCGAATCCGACCTCCTCGTGCAGCGAACCGCCGAGTGGGCGCTGCGTCGTGTCGCCGCGACGAAGTCGACCGACGAGATGATCGTCGGCCATCAAACCGAAATCGAAGACGAGACGCGGGCCGGGCTTCAAGCCGAGCTCGACGCTCTCGAAGCGGGCCTGAGCGTGCTCGACGTTCACGTTTCGTTCGTGCATCCGCCCGAGGCACCGCACATTTGGTTCCGCGACCTCGCGTCGGCCGAGGAGTTCCGGCTGGAGGTGCAATACGTCGCCGAACGGCAACGCACCGAGATGGTGCAAGGCGCGGAGATCGAGGCGAACGAAATCCTCCTGCGCGAGCAGATCGTCGCGAACGACAAGATCGCCGACGAGACGGGTTGGGCCGAGGGCTTCCGGGCGCGGGCGCGGGCTTGGCGCGCGGCGCCGGACACGACGTGGACGCGACTGTGGTACGACGCCCTCGGTGCGATCCTGACGGAGCCGAAGCTCATGATCTACCTCGGCGAGGAGGGGACGGCGCCATCGGTCCTCTTCGACGAGCGTGGCGTCGACGACGGCTGGATCGATCTGGAAGAGTATCGAGGCGTCTTCGAACGACGCGGAGATCGGCGATGACGACGCACGAGACGAACGAAGGAACGGAGTGATCCGATGAGACGATTCGGTGTCGTAGTCGTGGTGCTCGCGGTGGCGGGAGCCGCGCTGTTCACGAGCATGATCGCGGTCGCGGAAACGGAGTACGCCGTCGTGACGCGATTCGGTCGACCCGTGCGGATCCTCGACCATGCGGGATTGTCGTGGAAGCTTCCGTGGCCGGTCGAAGACGTCACACGGATCGATCGCCGCATGCAGGTTTTCGATCCCGTTCGTGATTCGACGACCGCCGACGAGCGCATCACGGCCGATAAGAAGCAAGTGCTCGTGTCGAGCTTCTGCGTCTGGCGTGTGAAGGATCCGCTGCGGTTCCTCGTTTCGGTCCGCGACGTCGAACGCGCCGAGGCGCGGCTCGACGACCTGATCCAATCCGAGATCGGCGCGGCGATGCAGCTCAACGAGCTCACGGCGTTTCTGCCGTCGTCGGGTGGCGCGGGCCGCACGAACGCCTCGCAGACGGAGACCCAGCTCGGCCCGTTCATGGACGAGATCACGCGAGCCGTCGCCGCATCGGCGGAGCGTTCCTTCGGCATCGAGATCCTGTCCGTCCGCGTGAAGCGGCTCGGATTCCCCGAGACCAACAAGAACTCCGTTTACCAGCGCATGGGCGAGGAGCGTCGCCGCATCAGCGCCGAGATCCGCGAGACCGGACGCAAGGAAGCCGCCCTCATCACGCAAGAGGCCGAGCGCGAGAAGTCGAAGATCATCGCCGAAGCACGGCAAGAGGCCGCCGCGATCGAAGGCAACGCCGAAGCGGAAGTGATCCGCATCTACGACGAGGCCTATCGTGAAGCTCCCGAGTTGTTCGAACTGCTGCGTGAGCTCGAGGTGCTCGAGGGGGCGTTGGGCCCGGACGACTGGATCTACTTGGGCCGCAACTCGAACCTCGAGTCGTTGCTCTCGATCCTGCCGCGCGTGAACGATCGCGCGGAAGGAGCAGACGGATCGGACGCCGGATCACGGGAGGACGACGACCGGTGAAGATCGTGTCGAGGAGGAACGTCTCGGCGATCGCCCTCGTCGCGGTCGTGGTTCTGTTCATCGCGACCGGCGTGTGGACCGTACGCCAAGACGAAGAGGGAATCGTCCTGCGCTTCGGACGCGTCGCCCGCGTCGTCCAGCCCGGGATCCAGTTCACGTTGCCTTGGCCTGTCGAGTCGCTCGAGCGCGTGAACGTCCGCGAGGTCCGCGAGATCTCGGTCGGCTACCGGCGAAGCGAGGACGATCCGACCCGAACACGCAACGAAGCCGAATGGCTCACGGGCGACACGAACATCCTCGACATCCGGCTCATCGTGACGTACCGAGTGGCCGACGCCGTCAAGAATCTCACGCGCTACGAAGGCGACGAGAGCCGCTACCTGCTGCGCAAGTGCGCCGAGTCGGTGCTGACCGAGCGCGTCGCCGGCATGGGCGTCGACGAGCTCCTCGCGGGCGGAAGCAACGAGATCCGTCGAGCGGTTTCCGACCGGGTCGCGCGCCTCATGGAACGTCTCGAGACCGGGATCGAGATCGAATCGGTGAACGTCGAGAGCATCCGCCCGCCGCTCACGGTCGACCAATCGTTCAAGGAGATCCAGTCGGCTCTGAACGAGGTCGAGAACGATCGCTACCGGGCCGACAGCGCCGTTCGGCGGCTGCGGCAGAAGGCGCTCAGTGATGCCGAGTCGGAGATCAGCCGCGCGAACTCCTACCGCAAGGACATCGTCTCCGAGGCGCAAGGAAAGGCCGACGCGTTCCGGCAACTCGTCGCCGCTTACAAGCGCTCCCCCGAAACGGTGCGGACCCGGCTCGTGCGCGAATGGCGGGCGCGTGTCTACGCCAACAACCCCACGATCAACTTGGGTAAGGGCGAAGACGAGCCTGGCTTGCGCGTGCTCACGAAGTAGGGCGGCATCTGCTATACTTCGCGCTCGCCGGCCGCTTCCGGCGGGAGGATTCGCATGCACGTTCCCCTCATCGTCTCGGATCTGCTTTCTTGCGCCTTGCTCGCGCTCGCCGAACCGACTGCGGAGACTACGGCTTCGTACGTCTGGATCTGGGGGCTCGTCGGCGGCCTTGCCGTCGGCATCGGGGCACATTGGTTCCTGTCGCGCCGCATTCTCGGCGCGGCGCGTGAGTCGGCCGACTCGAAGACCGGCGAAGCGCGCAAGCGTGCCGACGGAGTCCTCGCGAAGGCTCGCACGGAGGTCGCGCGCGACGAGAGCGCGTGGGCGGCGGAACTCGCTCGCGAGCGGTCCGAGGTCGAGGACGGGCACGGCGAGCTCGCGTCGTCCCTCGACGACCGCGACCGGGAGCTCCAGCGTCGCGACGAGGAGCTCGCCGGCCGTTCCGAGGCCGTCGAAGAGCTCAAGCGCGAACTACGCCAGCTCAAGACCCAACGTCGACGACTCGAGCGCGAGCTTCGTGATCGCGTCGACGAGGAAAAGGACTGCCTCCTCGAACGCGCCGGTCTGACCGAGGAGCGCGCCCGCGAGATGCAGCTCGAGCAGATCGAGAGCGAAGTCCAGCGCGAGCAGCAGAACCGCTTCGCACGTCACGCCGAGATCCTCGACGACGATCTCGAGAAGATCGCGCGCCGGATCATCGCGATCGCGATCGCGCGTTGCGACATCAAGCACGAAGACATCAACCAGACGGGGGCGGTCACGCTGCCGAACGCCGCGTTCAAGGAGCGCTTCGTCGGACCCGAAGGTGAGAACCAGCGTGTCTTCGAAGAGCTGACGGGCGTCAACTTGATCTTCGACGAGACCGAACCGCTCAACGTCGTCCTCTCCGCGTTCGACGGAATGCGCAAGGCGATCGCGCGGCGAACGATCGAGAAGCTCATCAGCCACAACGCGCCGATCGAGGCCGAGAAGATCAAGGACTTCGTCGAGAAGTCGACGCGCGAGATGAAGCGTCTCGTGCTCGACGCCGGCAAGAAGGTGTGTTCGCAGCTCAAACTCAAGGGCGTCAACGCCGAGATTCAAAGCTTGCTCGGTCGGCTCAATTATCGAACGAGCTACGGTCAGAACGTGCTCAAGCACTCCAAGGAAGTCGCGTTCCTCGCCGCCACGATCGCGGCCGAGATCGGGATCGACCAGAAACTCGCCAAACGATGCGGGCTGCTGCACGACATCGGCAAGGCGGTCGACGCCGAGATCGAGGGCGGACACCCCGAGATCGGCGCCGAGATCGCGTCGCGCTGCGAAGAAGAGCAGGACGTGCTCGACGCGATCGCGCTGCACCACGAGGACCCGGACGGCAACACGACGTACACCTTGCTCACGCAGTCCGGTGACGCGGTGTCGGGCTCGCGGCCCGGTGCACGCCGCGAAACGTTGGAGCGCTACCTCAAGCACCTCGAGGATCTCGAGGCGATCGGCCAGGGCGCGAAGGGCGTCGAGACAGCATACGCGATCCAGGCCGGGCGCGAGCTTCGCGTCTTCGTGAACCCGAAGAGCGTGTCCGACGAAGACGCCTTCGAGATCTGCAAGTCGATCACGAGCCGCGTCGAAGAAGAGCTCACCTATCCCGGCAAGATCCGCGTCACCGTCGTGCGCGAGATGAAGACCAACGCCTACGCGCGCTGATCGAAGTCCGAATCGGGCGCGGAATCGGGATCGGGTTTCCCGTCGATGCGATAGGCGTCGGTGAACCAGTGGCCGAGATCCGCCATCTTGCAGCGCCCGCTACAGAAGACGTCGAAGCGGTCACGGCCCGGTTCCTCGATGGAGAATCGGCTCTTGCAGATCGGGCAGGTCCTGTTCGGTCCGGCGTCCATGGGGCGAATCCTCGGGGGTGCGGCGAGCCGGGACCGACCGGCTCGCGCGCGGCGAGCCGTCAGTCCTTCTTCTTCGTCTTCTTCGAGCTTCCGGCAGATGACGACTTCGAGGTCGACTCGCTCTTGGTCGACGCGTCCTTCTTCTTCTTTTTGGAATCGCTCGAGTCGGCGGGTTTCGAGGCCTTCTCGGACGCTTCGCGATCGGCCTTCGCGTCGCGCTTGTACTGCTCGCTGCGGTAGTCGGTTTCGTAGAAGCCGCTGCCTTTGAAGATGAACCCCGCGCCCGCGCCGATCAGCCGTCGCGCTTTGAGCTTTCCGCACTCGGGACACTTGCGGACAGGGCGGTCTTTCATCGATTGGAACAACTCGAACTGATGCTCACACGCGTCGCAGACGTAGTCGTAGGTGGGCATCGCTCAATCCTCCTGAGCGGACGATGATGCGTCGTCGTCCCCGGCGGGACGTCGAGAAATTTGGACTTGGGCAGGACGCAAGACGCGTCCCTTCAATTCGTAGCCGCGGCGGAACTCTTGCAGGACGGTCTTGTCCGGGTGGTCCGCGCTGTCGACCTGCAGGACCGCCTCGCAAAACGCGGGATCGAACCGCGAGCCGACGACGTCGATAGCCGAGACGCCGCGTCCTTCGAGGTACTTCAGCAGCTCGCCGTGGATCATCTCGACTCCTTGGAAGAAGCCGGATTCGCCGTCGCTCTCGCGCGACGATTCGATGGCGCGCTCGAAGTTGTCGAGGATCGGCAGCAGGTCCGTGACGAACGACTCGAGCGTCCGGTCGTTCCAATCGGCCTTCTCGCGCTGGATCCGCTTCTGGTAGTTCTCGAACTCGGCTTGGAGCCGTCGCAATCGATCGAGATACTCGTCGCGCTCCGCGCGTGCGCCGTCGCCGGAACCTGCGTGCGCTCCCGCATCGGCGGGGCGATCACTCGATTCGGGCGTGGCGTCGATATCGGCTTCGTTCGCGGCGTCGCGAGGCGTCTCGGGATCGACCGCTGATTTCTTGTCACTCATGATCTTGGGGTCTCCGAGAGGTTCGGACTCTCGTGGGGGCCCGACACTCAGTCGAGCCACTCCTTGAACTTGTCGAAGAGTCCTCGCTTCTTGGGTCGTACGTTGATGTTCTCGGTTTTTGCGAAACGGCGCAGGAGCTCTTCTTGTTCAGGGCTCAGCTTGCGCGGGACTTCGATGTTGAGTCGGACGTGCAGATCACCGGGTCGGCCGCTGCGCAGGTTGGGGAGTCCCTCGCCGCGGATCCGCAAGATCTCGCCCGAGTCGGACCCGCGCGGGATCGCGACGTCGACGGGTTCGTCGAGGGTGGGGACTTCGATCTTCGCGCCCAGAGCGGCCTGCGAGAACGAAATCGGGATATCGACGAGCAGGTCGTCTTCGCGGCGTTGGAAGTACGCGTGCGGCTTCACGTGGATTTCGCAATACAGGTCGCCGGCGGGTCCGCCGTCGGGGCCGGACTCGCCCTCACCCGAGACGCGGATCTGCGTGCCCGAATCGACACCGGGCGGCACCTTGATCTCGAGCGTGCGCTTGCGTTTCGCGCGGCCCTGCCCGTGACACTCGGCGCACGGGTCGTCGATGACGGTGCCGCGTCCGGCGCAGTGGGGGCATGCGGTACGAACGCTGAAGAATCCCTGCGTCGTCTGGACTTGGCCGACGCCGCCGCAGGTGCCGCACGTCTTCGGGGAGCTGCCTTTCCCCGCGCCGGACCCGGAGCAGACGTCGCACGTTTCGTGGCGCCAGACGCTGATGCTCTTCTCGACGCCGCGCGCGACTTCACCGAGGTCGATCTCGATGCGGCAGCGCAAGCTGGCGCCGCGTCGTCGTCGGGTTCCGCCTCGCTGCTGGAAGCCGAACATCGAACCCAGATCGTCGCCGAAGATGTCGCCGAACGCGTTGAAGATGTCCTCGAAGCCCCGGAATCCCGCGCCGCCGCCCGCGCCGCCGCGAAGCCCCTCGGCACCGTAGGTGTCGTAGATGCGGCGCTTCTCGTCGTCCGAGAGCACCTCGTACGCTTCGGCGGCCGCCTTGAAGTTGCGTTCGGCTTCGGCGTCGCCGGGATTGCGGTCGGGGTGGAACTGGAGGGCGCGCTTGCGGTAGGCCTTCTTGATCTCGTCCGCGCTCGCGTCTTTGGTCACACCCAGCGTCGCGTAGTAGTCGTTGTCGGCCATCCGGTTTCCGATTCGTCAAAGAGCCAAAGGCGTCCGTTCGGACGGCCTTTGGCTCTCGGGTCTCACGATTCACGAGCGGCCTCGCACGAGCGAGGTCGCTCTTTACTTGACGACGCCTTCGCCGGTCTTCTTGGCGTCTTCGGCGTCGAGGTCGGTCACCATCGTCTCGGTCGTCAGCATGAGACCGGCGATGCTCGCCGCGTTTTGCAGCGCGACGCGCGACACCTTGGCGGGGTCGATGATTCCGGCCTTCACCAAGTCGGTGTACTTGCCCGTCGCGGCGTCGTAACCGAACGAAGCGCCCTTGCCGTTGCGTACTTCTTCGACGACCACCGACGCGTCGGTGCCCGAGTTTTCGGCAATCTGGCGGATCGGCGCTTCGAGCGCGTTCATGATGATCGTCGCGCCGTACTTTTCGTCGGCGCGGAAGCGCGCTTCGCGAACCTTCTCGATCGCGCGGATGTAGGCGGTGCCTCCACCCGGGACGATGCCTTCGTCGACGGCCGCGCGCGTGGCGTGCAGCGCGTCTTCGACGCGGGCCTTCTTCTCCTTCATCTCCGCTTCGGTCGAGGCGCCGACGTGGATCACGGCGACTCCGCCCGTGAGCTTCGCGAGGCGCTCTTGGAGCTTCTCGCGATCGTAGTCGGACGTCGTCGACTCGATCTGGTTGCGGATCTGCGCGATGCGGCTCTGGATGTCCTTCTTCTTGCCGGCGCCGTCGACGATCGTCGTGTTGTCCTTGTCGATCGTGATGCGCTTGGCGGTGCCGAGGCTCGAGAGTTCGACCTGCTCGAGCTTGACGCCGAGGTCTTCACTGATGACGGTACCGCCCGTGATGACGGCGATGTCCGAGAGGATCGCCTTGCGGCGGTCGCCGAAGCCCGGCGCCTTCACGGCGGCGATCTTCATCGTGCCGCGCAGCTTGTTCACGACGAGCGTCGCGAGCGCTTCGCCTTCGATGTCCTCGGCGATGATGAGCAGCGGCTTGCCCGTCTGCGCGACCTTCTCGAGGACCGGCAGGAACTCGCGGATGTTCGCGATCTTCTTCTCGTGGATGAGGACGTAGGCGTCGTCGAGCTCCGTCTCCATCGTCGTCGGGTTGGTGACGAAGTAGGGCGAGAGGTAGCCCTTGTCGAATTGCATCCCCTCGACGATCTCCATCATCGTGTCGGCGGTCTTCGACTCTTCGAGCGTGATGACCCCGTCCTTGCCGACCTTCTCCATCGCCTCGGCGAGGATCTCGCCGATCGACAGGTCGTTGTTGGCCGAGATCGTCGCGACTTGCGTAATGTCGCGCGTGTTCTTGACCGGACGCGAAAGGCGGCGGATTTCCTCGACCGCGACCTCGGTCGCCTTGTCGATGCCGCGCTTGACGGCCATCGGGTTGACGCCCGCCGCGATCACCTTGAGACCTTCCGAGAAGATCGCTTCGGCGAGAACCGACGCGGTCGTGGTACCGTCACCGGCCTTGTCAGAGGTCTTCGACGAGACCTCGTTCACGAGCTTGGCACCCATGTTCTCGAACGGGTCCTTGAGCTCGACTTCCTTCGAGACGGTAACGCCGTCCTTCGTGACGACGGGGCTGCCGTACGATTTGTCGATGATGACGTGCTTGCCCGTCGGGCCCATCGTCACGCGCACGGCGTCGACGAGCTGACGGACACCGTCGCGCATCTTGCGACGCGCGTCGTCCGAAAAGATCAGTTGCTTGGCCATTCTTCGTACTCCTCTTGCGTTTCGCCGCGGCGGCCGGGCCGGCGCGCGGCGCTTCGTTCGCTATCGCGCGATTCCGGTGCGGACTACTCGAACTTCACGAGCAGCTCGTTCTCCTTCACGATCTTGTACTCCTTGTCGCCGACCTTGATGTCGCTGCCGGCGTACTTGCCGTACATGATCGTGTCCCCCTTCTTGACGGAGGAGGGGACGCGCTCGCCGTTCTTCGCGAGACGACCCGGACCGACGGCTTCGACGACGCCGCGCTGCGGCTTCTCCTTGGCCGTGTCCGGGAGGACGATACCGCCTTCGGTCATTTGCTCCGCGTCGAGCGGGCGGACGACGATGCGATCGTCGAGAGGCTGGATCTTCATGGTCTCAAGACTCCTTGATGTTGCGACGCTGCGTGCAGCGGTCGGTTGTTTTCGAGATTCCGCCGAGGCGGCGCCGGATCAATAGTCGTCGCCGTAGTCGTCCATGTGGCCCGCGACTTCCTTGCCTTCGGGCTCGGGGATGTTGCTGACCATGGCGTTCGTCGACAGCAGGATCGTCGCGACGCTCGCCGCGTTCTGCAGCGCCGAGCGCGTGACCTTCGTCGGATCGACGATGCCGCGCTCGATGAGATCGCAGTAGTCGTCGGCCGCCGCGTCGTAGCCGAACGCGTCCTTGCCGTCGCGGACCTTCTTGACGACGAGGCCGCCGTCGACGCCGGCGTTGTCGGCGATCTGGCGCAGCGGCGCTTCGAGCGCCTTGCGGATGATCTGCAGACCGAGCGCTTCGTCGCCCGTGACCTTGAGGCGCGTGAGCGCTTCGGACGCGCGGATGAGTCCGACGCCACCGCCCGGAAGGATGCCTTCTTCGATCGCGGCGCGCGTCGCGTAGAGCGCGTCTTCGAAGCGGGCCTTCTTCTCCTTCATCTCGGTTTCGGTGGCGGCCCCTACCTTGATCAGCGCCACGCCGCCCGCGAGCTTCGCGAGGCGCTCCTGCAGCTTCTCACGGTCGTAGTCCGACGAGGTCGCTTCGATCTCGCGGCGGATGTGCGCGATGCGATCCTGGACGGCCTTGTTCTTGCCGGCGCCCTGGACGATCGTGGTGTTGTCCGAGGTGACGGTGATCTTCTTGGCTTGCCCGAGGTCCTTGAGTTCGACGGTCTCGAGCTCGATCGCGAGGTCCTTGAAGACGGCGTTGCCGCCCGTGAGGATCGCGATGTCTTCGAGCATCGCCTTGCGGCGCTCGCCGTAACCCGGAGCCTTGACGGCGACGACCGAGAGGATGCCGCGCATCTTGTTCACGACGAGCGTCGCGAGCGCTTCCCCCTCGACGTCTTCGGCGAGGATCACGAGCGGGCGACCCGACTTCGAAACCTTTTCGAGCAGCGGGACGAGCTTCGCGACGTTGCTGATCTTCTCTTCGTGGATGAGGACGTAGGCGTTCTCGAAGCTCGCTTCGAGCTGATCGGCGTTGGTGACGAAGTGCGGCGAGAGGTAGCCACGGTCGAACTGCATCCCTTCGACGACGTCGACTTCGGTCTCGAGGCTGCGGCCTTCTTCGACGTTGATGACGCCGTCCTTGCCGACCTTCTTGATCGCCTCGGCGATGATCTTGCCCGATTCCGGATCGTTGTTCGCGGCGATCGTCCCGACCTGCGCGATCTCCTTGTTGTCGCTGATCGTGCGCGACAGGGTGCCGAGCTTCTCGGTGACCTTGTCGACCGCGAGCTGGATGCCGCGGTTGAGGTCCATCGGGTTCGCGCCCGCCTGGACGTAGCGCAGGCCTTCGCGGTAGATGGCCTCGGCGAGCACCGTCGCGGTCGTCGTGCCGTCGCCCGCGATGTCGGACGTCTTGGACGCGACTTCCTTCACGAGCTGCGCGCCCATGTTCTCGTACGGATCGGTGAGCTCGATCTCCTCGGCGACGGAAACGCCGTCCTTGGTGATCGTCGGTCCGCCCCATCCCTTGTCGAGGACGGCGTTGCGGCCCTTCGGGCCGAGCGTGCTCTTCACGGCACGCGCGAGCTTCGTGACACCGGCCCGGATCGAATCGTGGGCCTCTTGGTCGTAGGCGATCTGTTTCGCCATCCTAGTCCTCCTTCTTTCGGTGATTCCGGGGGTCGCCACCGCAGCTCGCGGGGTCAGGAATCGTCGGGTTGAGTCGTCACGGCTTCCGTGCACGTCGCGACGCATCGCGAACGCACGCGTGGCCCGCGAAAACATCAAATGGGGTGCCAATGTGAGCTCGGCTTGCCGTCCGTTCGCAAGTGATTTCGGATGAGATGGTTGCGGGAGCAGGGAACGAGGCGGGAAGACACGAGCGGGATCGGGTCTGTCACATTGGCAGCAGGTGTGGGCGGCGATCCGGCCAGACTGTCAAACTGGCATCGACGCCGATGCACGGCGGTCGGCGGGGCGGGTGTGCGCCACCGGGCGGAGCCGCTTGCGAGCCGCGGGGGGGACTCGTAGACTGGCCGGTTTCCGGCACCGCGGCGGCCCGATCCACCCATGCGCGACACCACGGTTCGAGCGGAAATCTCGCCCTGTTCGGGCGTCCCGACGCTGCATCTGGACGGACGCCCTCATCCCGGCATCGGCTACCTGACCTTCCACCCCGAGGCGCGCGGCCGCTACGTCGACTTCGCGCGGGCCGGGGTGCGCCTCGTCGCGTTCAACACGACGGCCAACTACCACACCTACGGGACGGCGCGGCCCGTCTCGATCGGACCGGGGCGGTTCGACTACCGCGACCTCGACCGACGCGCGCGCCGCATCCTCCGGCAGCATCCCGACGCGGTCCTGCTGCCGCGCGTCTACGTCGGATCCCCGCCTTGGTGGGACGCGATGCACCGCGACGAGCTCGTGCGATACTCCGACGGCTCGGCGACGCGGTGGTTCTTCTCGGGCGCGCTCAAGGGATCGGTCCCGTCGTTCTCGAGCCGGGCTTGGCGGGATTATCGCCGCGATTCGCTGGCGCGTTTCGTGCAGCACGTGCAGTCGAGCGACTACGGCGGGCGCGTCATCGGCTACCAGCTCATGGGCGGCGAGACGGAGGAGTGGTTCTATCACGGCACCTACGAGGGCTACTGGTCGGACTACAGCGCGCCGCACGGGGAGGCCTTTCGGGCGTGGCGCCGTCGTCGTCGGCCTTGGTGGCGTCGGGGCGGCCGTAACGGCGGCATCCCGAGCGTCCAGCATCGCGGCGGGAACGACGCGTCGATCCTCTTGGAATCGGCGGAGGATCGCGAGGTCGCGGAGTACGTGTTGTTCCGATCGCGCGAGGTCGCGGATACGGTCATCGATCTCGCCGACGTCGTGAAGGATGCATCGCGGGGTGAGGCACTCTGCGGGGCGTTCTACGGCTACGTGCTCGAGCTCGCGAGCCACCCCTTCGGGTTGCAGCACGGCGGGCATCTCGCGTTCGACCGCGTCGTGGCCGCCCCGTCGATCGACTTCTTGACGAGTCCGACGTCGTACCTCGACCGTCGAGTCGGCGCGGGGTACAGCGCGTTCATGTGCATGACGGACAGCGTGCGTTTGCACGGCAAGCTCTGGTTCAACGAGAACGATTGCCGTACGCACTGGACGCCGAAACAGTACGGGTGCTTCCGCACCGCAGACGCGCGGGAGACGCGATCGGTGATGCGCCGCGAGTTCGCGCACGCGACCGCGCGCGGAGCGGGCATGTGGTGGTTCGACATGCGCGGGGGGTGGTATCGCGGCGAGCAGGTGCTCGACGAAGTGGCGCGACTCGGACGTGCGGCGCAGGCCCTCGTCGAACGAGATCGTTCGTCGCGAGCCGAGGTCGCGGTCCTGGTCGATGGAGAAGGGCTGCGTCACTTCCGGATCGCGAACCCGTTGCAGCAGCGTTTGCTCGGGAGCCAGCTTCAACTGCTCGGTAGGATCGGTGCGCCGTTCGATTGCTTCTCGCTGCGCGATCTCGACGCGATCGAGGGCTACCGACTCGTGATCGTCCTCAGTCCGCTCGAACTGTCACGCAGCGAGCGGCGCGGCTTGCGGCGACGCTTGCGCCGGGACGGGACGACGGCCGTGTGGATCTACGCTCCCGGTGCCATCGGGGCGGCCGGCGCCGCCGATGCCGCATCGGGAATCGAAGACGTGACGGGGATTCGCGTGCGTCGTCTCGAAGGCGCGCATGCTCCGTTCGTCGACGTGCATCCTCACGGCATGCCGATCTTCGCCGGGCTCACCGAGCCGTTCAGCTTCGGTGTGGCGGGTCCCGTCGCGCCGGTCTTCTCGCCGGACGATCCACGAGCGACCGTACTCGGCACCTTGCACCAAACCTCCACACCCGCGCTCGCGGTCCGCAGGTTCAGCGATTGGACGTCGGTGTTCAGTCTCGCTCCGTCTCTGCCGACAGGCGTGCTTCGGGCGTTCGCCATCGACGCCGGTGTTCACCTGTACGTCGACACGGATGACGCGGTGTACGCCAACGCGTCGTTCGTCGGGCTGCACGGCGACGAAGCCGGAACCCGCACGATCCGGTTTCGCGAGCCCGTCCGGGTTCGCGACGTCGACACGGATCGCGTGCTCGCCGACGAGACGGCCTCGCTCGACTTCGACCTCGCCGAGAAGTCGACGGCGCTCTTCGAGATCACGCCGCCGCGCCCTTCGGAATCTCCGTGATTCTCGCGCCGTGGCGGGAAGGGCGCCTCCGTGCGTGGGTTGCTGCCGCCTCTTCTCCTCGCCTCGGTCGAACTAGCCGAGGCTCGCGGGAAGCCCTATAATTACGCAGCGTCGCCGAGCGTATCCTTCTCCTGCACGTATCAAGGAGTTCCGTTGTCGATTTCGCGTCACGTCAAGCAGATGATGCAGGAGTCCTCCTGGATCCGGAAGATGTTCGAGCAGGGCATCCTGCTCAAGAAGCAGCACGGCCAGGACAAGGTCTTCGACTTCTCGCTCGGAAACCCGATCATGGAGCCGCCGCCCGAGTTCGTGCGCGCTCTCGAGAAGGTCGTGCACGACACGACGACGGGGATGCACCGCTACATGCCGAACGCCGGCTACATGACGACTCGCGCGGTCGTCGCCGAGCGGCTCGCGGCCGAGACGGGGCTCCCGTTCACGGCGCACCACGTGCTCATGAGCTGCGGCGCGGGAGGCGGGCTCAACGTCATCCTGAAGACGCTGCTCGATCCCGGTGACGAAGTCGCGATCTTCGAGCCGTACTTTCCCGAGTACCCGTTCTACGTCAGCAACGCTTCGGGAACGACGGTCGTGGTCCCCACCACGGAGAACTTCGAGCTCGATCTCGAGGCGCTCGATCGACGCATCACGGCCCGCACGAAGGTCGTGCTCTACAACTCGCCGAACAATCCGACCGGTGTCGTGTACTCCGAGGAGTCGCTGCGCGAGCTCGGTGCGCTACTCGACCGCAAGCAACGCGAGCTCGGACGATCGATCTACTTGATCAGCGACGATCCCTACAAGCGCATCGTCTACGGAGGCGCGCGCGTCCTTCCGGTTTTCGATTTCTATCGCAACGGGATCGAGGTCTACTCGCACTCGAAGGACCTCGGACTCGCCGGCGAGCGCATCGGCTTCGTCGCCGTGCATCCCGAGGCCGACGATCTCGACGACGTCGTAGCCGGCATGACGCTCTCGAATCGCATCCTCGGCTTCATCAACGCGCCGGCGATGATGCAGCACGTCTTGCGCGAGATCGCCGACGTCACCGTCGACATCGACGCCTACGAACGCAAACGCGATCTCCTCTACGGCGCACTCGTCGACATGGGCTACGAAGTCGTCGCGCCGGGCGGGGCGTTTTACCTCTTCCCCAAGACGCTCCTCGAAGACGACGTCGAATTCGTGAACCAACTCCAGCAGCGCCTCGTGCTCACCGTTCCCGGCCGAGGTTTCGGACGACCGGGACACATGCGCATCTCGTATTGCGTCGACGACGCCACGATCGAGAAGGCCCTGCCGATCTTCGAGCAGGTCGCGCGAGAGTTCGTGAGCGCGTAAGCGCGAACGAATCTCTGGGCTCGTCTCGCTACGCTCTGCGGGTTCGCGGAACTTCCCAACGAGGCAGGACGCGTGGGGAGAGCCCGGGGGCCGAGTCTTGGAGTGCGGCGGGGTGCGCTTCGACGAGTTCGAGTCGAAGGGGAGGGGGCGACGGAAGAAACGCACGGGCTCGCGCCAGGGCGAGCCCGTCGAGAATCAATCGTCGTCTTCGTCTTTCTTGGCGCCGGGCTTGGTCTTTCGCACGCGGAACACGGTGCGCACCTTCGGCAGTCCGAAGACGGACGTTTCGCCGTCCTTGAAGCGCTTTTCCTTGCGCAGGATCTCGATCCGCTCGGTTCGCTTCAGGACGCTTCGCTGGCGCTTGAGGGCATCGCCCGAGCGCAGGCTCTTGTGCAACGACATGGGTCTCTCCGTATTCGTGCTTCGTCTTCTTCACGGGGCAGCGGCGGCGCGTGACACGTGCTACGGCCCGGGTGTCACCTGCGAGATGTAGGCATCGTGATACGCCTGATCCAGCTCGCCGCCGGATTGTAGTTCCTTGCTCTTGAGCTCCGCAAGTAGATCGTGGAGCTCCTGCGACTTCTCT
>JAUIME010000720.1 GCA_030433195.1 bacterium | reverse complement strand
CAGCGAGGCCACGTTCACCGTGCAAGGCGTCATCCAGGACGACTGCTCGCCGGGACAGAAGCGCTTCGGCGTCACGAACGGCATCGTCCTCCGCATCCGTTAGTTAGCGTGCGAAGATCATGCCTGGAGAGGGGTGGCCGGCTTCGACCGCGTCGCCTCTCTCCCGGCTTTCCGCGCCGGCCAATCTCACGGATGGTCGGCACGTCCAACCCGCTCAAGCTTCGCCTGGATCGTCCGATCATCAAGATGGCCCCGACTCCGCTCGGGGCTCGGCCGCGGCCCGTCTGCGGCCGCCGCCGATCCCGCGTCCCCGTCCCGCTCCGAGCCCATGCCTCCGACTCCCCGTTCGTCCCGCACGAACCCCGGCGGTTCGCCGTCTTTGACGATTCTCATCGCCGACGACGACGTCACGAATCGCACGATCCTCGAATCGATGTTGCGCAAGGACGGACACCGAGTCGTCCAGGCCTGCGACGGCAAGGAAGCGATCACGCGCTTTCGCGAACACACTCCCGACCTCGTGCTCATGGACGTGATGATGCCGGGCCTCGACGGCTACGGCGCGACGCGACGCTTGCGCGACTCGATGGGTGACCGCTACGTGCCGATCGTGTTCCTGACGGGCATGACGGACGAGGAAGCGCTCATCCGGTGCTTCGAAAGCGGAGGGGACGGCTTCCTCACGAAGCCCTACAGCCGTGCGCTACTGCGTGCGCACCTCGCCGCTCACGATCGACGTCGGTCGGACGTCGCGCGTCGAAGCGAAGCCCTCGACACGATGCGTGCCGAGCGCGACGGGCTCGCGAACGGGATCGACGCGATCCTCGACCACACCTCGACGAACGAGGGCGCAGGTAGCCTGCGCATCCGAACTGTCGGTGCGAGCACGTCGCGACCTGGCGCGAACGACGGAACGAACCTGCGCGACGATCGCGACCGCGTCGTGTCGGTGCGTTGTCCCGACGGGCGCCGCTTCGTGTTCGTCGGTACGCTCGAAGGAGTCGACACGGATCCGCGCCCGGCGTGGGTCGCGGTCACGACGGCGATTCACGCGACGATCGCGAGCCGCGCGTCCCTCGGCGATACGGTCGTAGCTCTCGAGGACGTCTTGCGACGTGCGTTGCCGGGCGCGACCTGCCGCGCCGCGTTCGCGATGCTCGATCCCGCGACCGGCGAGCTCGCGACCTGGTGCGGCGGCGGCGCGGCGATCGTCGTGCGCGCGCAGGACGGGTCGCACGTCGAGCGCACCGGCTCTCACGAACTATCGCTCTGCGCCGGGGATCCCGACCCGCGATGCGAGCGTCGCTTGCTGAAGGACGGTGATCGCGTCACGCTCGTTTCCGCGACGCTCCTCGACACGGCCGACGCCGACGGATCCTGGTTCGGGATCGAACGGCTCGAAGCCGCGTTCGCGCGGTCCGCTTCCGACGCCCCCGCCGACGCTCTCGATGCGGTCGCGCGATCGTGCGAGACGTTCGCCACGGGCACCGCTCCCGCGGCCGGCACGCTCGTCGAGCTCACCCCCGCTCCCGACGTCGATCCGTCCGAAGCAACCGAGGACGCCACCGACGCCGACGAAGCGCTGACTCGTCTTTGCCTCGAGCTGGACACGCACGCCCTGCGCAAGAACGACCCGCTCCCCGACCTGCTCGATTGGATCGATCGCTTCCCCGAAACGCAGCCCCATCGCGCGACGATCGGCACGATCCTGTGCGAACTCCTCGCGAATGCTCTCGACCACGGCATTCTCGGACTCGACACGTCGCGCAAGGCCGAACCTGGCGGCTTCGCCGCGTACCTCGCGGCCCGCGACCGCGCGCTCGACGAGATGCGCGACGGATGGATCGGCGTCTCGCTCGCGTTGGAGCGACTCGACGAGGGCGGTCGCCTCGAGGTCATCGTGACGGACAGCGGCAACGGATTCGACGCCGACGCCTCGCCCGCCGAGCCCGCGCGGCCCGACGACACCGCACGCGGACGCGGTCTCTCACTCGTTCGCTCGCTGTGCACGCACTTCCGCGTGTGCGACCCCGGGAACCGCGCCGAAGCCGTCTTCGACTGGGGCGCCTGAAGCCACTCAGGCCAAGCGTCGCTCGTGTCGACAAGAGAACGAGAGCGCGGCGTTCGAACGCCGCGTCGAGTTCCCGGGAATTTGCTACAACACCCGGCCGTGGCGCCGTGGCGACTCGATGGGTGCGGCGCTCGAATCTCAATCAGACCAAGCACTTGTAGCGCTCGACAGCCTCAGGGCCGACATGAAGCACACGTTCCACGACGACAAGCCGGCGCGTAAGGACGCGATCCCCGACAACGGGGAGTCGATCGACGTCTATCTCGACGAGATCGCGCGCATTCCGGCCTTGTCGACGGAGGACGAAGCGAAGCTCGCCCGCCGCCTCGATGACGAACGCAGGACTATCCGTGCGCTCGCGTTCGGTTCGAGCGAGGGTCTCCGTCGCGCGGAGGCGATTCTCTCGACGATCGTGCGCAAGCCGTCGACGCTCGACCAATACGTGCGCGCTCGCGGCAACCGCGACGCCCGCGAACGATTGCTCGAACAGCTGCAAACCGCGCAAGCTCGGCTGACGGCATTCGTCGCCGCGCTCCCCGAGCCGGCCGAGATTCCGGATCCGCTCGCCGACCGTTCGCGACGCCTCTCGATGCCCCGCGATCCCCGATCGAACGGCCATGCCAACGGCAACGGACACGCGAACGGCAACGGTCACGGTCACGCCGCCGGCACGTCGAACGGCAACGGGAACGGTCACGCCAACGGCTCCTCGAACGGCAACGGGAATGCAAACGCGCCGTTGGCTTCGGCCATCGAAGCGCACGCGAACGACCTCGCGGTGTTCGACTTCCACATGCCCGTGGTTCGCACGCTGATCGACGACGTCGAGCGGAGCGCCCCCACGACCGCCGCCCTGCGAGCGGCCTTGGACGCCTACGCCGAATCGATTCGCGGCCTCACCGAGAGCCACCTCGGCCTCGTCGTGAAGGTCGGACGACGCATCCCGGCCAACGGTCTCCCGTTCGCCGATA
>JAUIME010000719.1 GCA_030433195.1 bacterium | reverse complement strand
CTGCGCGGTCGCGTCGTCGACTCGTACGGTGCGCCGATCGCCGATGCGCGCATCGTGTCGGCGCCCGCGATGTTCTTGAACAGTGTCGACGCGCTCGATCAACCGATCCTGCCACCGTTCTGCGAAGCGACGACGAACGCCGACGGCGAGTACCTGCTCGACGGGGCGTTGGGATCGACGGGTGTCGGGATCACGGCCGTCGGATACGTGCCGCGTGTCGACGTCGTCGAGGTGCCGGAGCCCGCGGGTGGTGAGAACGAGAGCGTGCTCGAGGATCGCGTGCTCGACCCGGCCGCGACGTGGCGCGTCGCGGGGCAGGTCTTCGACGCGCACGGTCCGATCGAAGGCGCGACGGCGACGTTCGTTCCGGCGCGCATTGTCATGACGCCGCAGGGGCCGCTTCCCGGTTCGATGCCACAGACCACGACGGGCGAACTCGGCGAGTTCACGATCACGTTCGAGACGCCGATGGATGAACCGGCCGTGTTGCGGTTCGAGGCCGACGGATACGGTTCGATCGACGCGCGGCTCGCGAATCCCGACTCGCCCGAGTGCGGCGATCTGCGGATCGTGCTGGAGCGCGAAGCCCTGGTGCGGACCCGCGTCGTCGCCGGAGTCGATTCCGACGTGACGGGCGTCACGGTGTTCGCGTTCGATCTCGAGAACTACGGGATCCGCGAAGTCGCCGAGACCGACGACGAGGGAGTCGCCGAGTTCCGTATGCTCGGTGAGGGCCGTACGCGCTTCGCAGTCTCGAGTATCGCGGGATACAAGGATCTGACCTACGAGGCCGACTTCTCCCAGGGGTTCCCTGGCGACGAGATCGAGCTGCGCATGACGCCTGTCGATCGGACTTTCTCCCTTCGCGTCGCCGACGAGAACGGCGTGGCGCTCCCCGAGAAACTCGAACTCGCCGGTGTCGAGCGCTCGTTCCCCTACTACTCGCTGCACCGATTCGACGAGGATCCGACGGATCTCGTGGCGAGGGGTTGGCTGCACGAGATGCTCGAGAATCGCGAGTACGGGGATCACGACAACGAGATTCACGACGGCGAACGGGACGGCGAGTTTCGCGTCGAACTCGACGCGCGCTGGATGTCGGATTCGGGATGGATCGTGCTGCGCGCTGCGGGTCATGCGCCGGTCGTGCAGAGCTACGGCCCCGACACGGATGCGATCGAGCTCGCGCTCGACATGAGCCACGTGCGCTCGAACGTCGCGGTGCTCGTCGCGAAGCCGAAGACGTCGTGGTGGCAATCGGTGCGCGACCTCGTCGCGGTCGTCGATACCGAAGACGGTCGGCGCGTCGCGGGCGTGGTCAACGACGTGCGCGGCGCGACGGTCTTGCTCGGGCAGGGGGGTCGTCATCGCGTGCGGCTCGTCACGAATCAAGGGATCGGCACGGCCGACGTCGACGTCGAGCTCGGCAGCGTCGAGACGGTCGAGGTCCGCATCCGGTCGGGAGGCTCGATCTCGGGCACGGTCGTGCGATCCGTCGAGGCGCCGGTCGAGCTCGAAAGGCCGCGGTCGGACGTCGAGATCCGTCGCGCCGAGCCGAATGTCGTGATCCGCGACGGCAGTGAGATCAAGGTGCGCGTGTACGATCGCGACGGGCGTTTGCTCGAGTCGGAAACGACGATCGACGGCACGTTCTCGATCCACGGCATTCCGCCCGGCGAGTGCATCGTGCGCGCCTACGTGCCCGGTTTCGGCTACGCGCAAGAGACTGTCATGGTCGAGTCGGGAGAAGAGATCGAAGACCTGACGATCGGCGTCGAGAGGACCCCGTTCTCGGAGATTCGTCTTCCGGCCGGATCGCTCGGCGAAGACGTCATCGTCGTCGATGGGCGTTGGACGCTCTACTTCGTCCCGGACGCCGGGCCGGAACGTCTCGTCGACACCGGGCAACGCGTCGCGGTGTCACCGAACCATCTGTTCACGGGGCCGGTCGAGCCGGGCGAGTACCGCCTCGATCTGCTCGGTCCGACGATCGGCCGCCGCGAGGCCGTGTTCACGATCGACGAGACGACGCCCCTGCCGCTGTTCGTCACGCCGCAGTGAGCGGAGCGCTCGAAAGCCGTCTTGTTGTCGTTTTCCGCGGGTCGGCCACCTCAGCGAGGCCGGCCCGCGGTGTTCCGCTTCCCGATTTTCAACCCGTCGGTCGCCGATCGCCGATAAGGCTCGGATGCGACCGACTTCGCCGTCTTCGATCCCCGAGCCCCGCCGCGGCACGATTCCGTGGTTGCCACTGCTCGGGATTGCCGCTTTCGCCGCGGCGCTCCGACTGATCGGCCTCGGTGCGACGCCGATCTGGTACGACGAGCTGTTCACGGCGACCGGTGTCGAGCGCTCGATCGTCGCGTGCTTCACGGAGCCGGGAAGCTACGTGAATCCCCCGCTCTTCTACGGGGTGACGGCGTTGTTCGATCGTCTCGGCGACTCGCTGGTGTTGCTGCGGCTGCCGTCCGCGCTCGCAGGACTCGTCTCGGTCGTGTTTGTCGGCGTCCTCGCGGCTGCCGCTTTCGGACGGCGCGCGGCACTCTTCGCGGCAGCGCTCCTCGCGGTGTCGGCGTTCGACGTTCGCTTCTCGCGGGAGGCGCGCATGTACACGATGCTCGGCGTCGCGACGCTCGCTACGATGACGTTCACGCACTTCGCGGTGACCCGATCGCGAATCCGCGATTGGACCGGGCTCGCGGTGTCGCTCGCCGCGGCGATGTGGATCCACTACGTCGCGGCTCCGCTCGCCGTCTGCGTCGCACTCCGTGTGGGGGCCGAACTCGTCTTCGCGCAAGGCTCGGCGAGCTTCGATCGCGCGCGACTCATCCGATGTGCAGCCGTCACGGGAATCGCCGCTGCGGTGCTCGTCGCTCCGCTCGTCCCGATGTTCGTCGAGGCAAGGGGGCATCAAGCGGGTGTCGGTGAGACGATGACGACGGGCGCGCCGTGGATGCAACCGGCCGTCGTCTGGAGTCACTTCGCCGGCTATGCGAAGTCGATCGAGTCGTGGCCGCTCGTGCGTCCGGCGTTCGCCGTCGTCGCGCTCGTG
>JAUIME010000718.1 GCA_030433195.1 bacterium | reverse complement strand
CTGCTTGAACTGCGGAAACACGTCGATGATGCGGTTGATCGTCTGCACCGCGTCGTTCGTGTGCAGCGTCGCGAGCGTCAGGTGCCCCGTCTCGGACAGCGTCAGCGCGGCTTCGATCGTCTCGACGTCACGCATCTCGCCGATGAGGATGATGTCCGGGTCTTGCCGCAGGATCGACCGCAGCGCGGGCTTGAAACCGCGCGTATCGGTGCCGACCTCGCGCTGCGTGAACAGCGCGTTCTCGTTGCGATGCAAGAACTCGATCGGGTCTTCGATGGTGACGATGTGACCGCGAACGTTCTCGTTGAGGTACTTCACCATCGCGGCCAGAGACGTCGACTTGCCGCTTCCCGTCGCGCCCGTCACGAGGATCAATCCCTTGTGTCGGTTGAGCACCTGCTTGCAGACACTCGCAGGAAGTCCGAGCTCTTCGAAGTCCCGGACTTCGTAGGGGATCATGCGGAACGCGCCGGCGACGGTGCCGCGCTGGTGAAAGACGTTCGTGCGGAAGCGGCCGAGGCCCTTCACGCCGAACGAAAGATCGAGCTCGAGATCCTGCTCGAGCTTCGCGACCTGCTCGGTGGAGAGGATGCTGTAGACCAACTGGCGGCAGGCTTCGGCGTCGAGAATCCCACACTCGGCGTCGTGCAGCACACCGTCCAGGCGGATCTTCGGCTTCGAGCCCGCCGAGAGGTGCAGGTCCGAACCGCCTTTGTCCACCATGTCCTTGAGGAGGTCTTCGATCGAGATCATGCCGGATACCTTCGCGCAAAAAGAATATCGGGGGTCCTTCTCCGAAGCCGTGCCGCGGAGAATCCACCCGATCCCCATTGCGTCGGAGTATCGGCGAAAGCCCGGCCGGGCCCTTAGGCATCCGTTGAAAACAAACTCCCGCTTCACCCGGATGTTTCGTACTCGTTCTGCTTCTGGTTCTCATTCACGGAGACCTTCGACGGGAACGGATCGTGAATGAGATCCAGAACCGCTTCGCTGAGAACGAGAACGAAACGCGCGCCTCGTAGTTGAGGAACCGATTTCGACAACCCTGTCGGTCGTCGACCCGGAAATCGCGACGAAAGTCGTCGCCTATCCCGGTGCGGAGTCGCCCAGCATTTGGGCAACGCGTTCCCAGAAGGTGGCGAGTTCCACGCGCACTTGTGGCAAATGAGCCGACTCGTAGAGGTCGTCGTGCGGTAGGCGGATGACGGCGTTCTCAGCCGTGAGTTCGAGGAACTCGAAGGTACGCCCGGCGGGATCGATCAGCCAGTACTCGTGGACACCGGCGCTGCGATAGAGGCTCAGCTTCTCGATGCGGTCACGACGGGCCGTCCCGGGTGAGAGGACTTCGATCAGAATGTCGGGGCTTCCCTCGATACGAGCTTCCCCCACGATCGACCGGTTGGAGGTGGTGACGTAGACGATGTCGGGCTGCACCACGGTGTCCGAAGAAAGGACCACATCGATGGGCGAGACGGTCACGAAGTCACCGCTCGCGCGAGCGCACGCAGACAGGAACTCGGCGAGTTCCGTGACGATGACCTGGTGAGCCACGCTGGGCGAGGGAGACATGAAGAAACACCCGCGGAGGAGTTCGCAGCGTTCCTCGGGATCGGTGAGCTCGAGATAATCCTGGACCCGGTAGGGCCCTGGCACCGTGGCGGGCGAGAATCGGTCATAGGCTCGAATGGGCATACGCATGACTCCGATTGTATCAGCAACTCGACCGCGTGCTTCACGTGATAAGTCTCACGCCTCACCGCTCCGTTGCACACAAATCCCGCAGAGGAAACCGGACTTCCGGATTTCGTGCGAATGAGCCCCCGTACGCGTCCACAGCGCAGCGGTTCACCTTTCACCTTCGCGAATCTCTCCATGCCGTGTCGTCGTCGTCCTGGAATCGATTCGTTCACTCAGGAATCGAAACGGGAATGACGAGCTCACCTCCCGCGTCGTTGGCAAGCACATCGACAACCGGGAGGGTGATGAAGCCGTTTCGGCGTATCTCGACAGTCACACGGTAGGCACCCGCAGGGAGGAAGACACGATACGGAGGATGCGAGAACAACAGAGGAATCTCGCCGACTCCTTCGGGCTGAGATCCGTCGGGGCGCGTGATCGTGACCTGTAAGCTTCGGTCGTACCTGCGCCCCATCGCATCGTCGACCTCGAAGCTGAGCGCCACATGATCGCGTTCGTTGAGAACGAGTGTCGCTGGCTCTGAACCGATCGTCACCTGAGCGGCCGGCTCGCCCGTCGGCGGAATCACGGTGAATCCGTCGTGAGATCGATAGCGTGCCTCGTACGAACCGAACGGGAGCCCCTCGAGCAACCCGGTACGACGGTTCGACACGACGGGCACTGAGAATCTGGCGCCTGATTGTTCGTTCACGAGCGTGATACGCCCATGACCGTAGAGCGCCTCCGGTTCGAGTGCGTCTCCTGCCCCGGGCAGCCGTAGGTCGACGCGCAGCGTACCGAAGTCCTCGACGGGAGTCTCCTGTTCGAAGACAACGTCCGACCACGACAGAACGTCGAAAACAGGTTGTGGAAGTATCTCGATGGGGACGCGATACCCGCGGCTGAGGATCTCGACGTGAATCGGGTCGAATACGAACGTCGTCTCGCTGACGGCCCCAAGCCAAACGAACGTATTGCTCCCGCGAGGATCGTAGATCTCCGAGAGATCGATCCCCGAGAAGGCGAGGCCCGCCTCTTCCCGGGACCGATGCGCGTAGTCCGGAGGCCCACTCGCACCGGATCGGTAGCGATACGAGTCCCCATCGACATAGGCCAGTGGGGACCAGCGCATCGCCGTGCCGTCCGGCTCCACGAAACGATACGCCGCTCCGTACAGCCATGCGATGGTCATTTCCACGACTTCGGGACCCGGCAGGATGCCCACGACATACATGCCGGACCCGTGAGCAATGACCTCCGTAGGCGATGCGTACGTGACGGCAGCCGGTCGGCTGCCGTCGCTCAGCGCGCCGGCGTGAAGCCGGTAGCGCGTGCGGGGATCAAGACCCTCGATGAGGAATCGTCCGTCATCCC
>JAUIME010000717.1 GCA_030433195.1 bacterium | reverse complement strand
CTTGCAGATCCCCGGCGCGAAACCATCCGCTCGAGTCGGACGTGCACTCGCGGTTGTTCACGCGGATCTCGACGTCCGGGATCGGTTCGTTGGTTCGTGCATCGCGGACCGTGCCCGTAACGACCGCGCGCCACGGCAACGTCACGATCGTCGCCGTGTCGAGCTCGACCTTCGCGAGATCGGACCAAAACCCTTCCGCGTGCCCGGCAACCGAGAACCGACCACGCGGCGACGTCCCCGTGGGCACGCCATCGAACCGGAATTCGCCGGCCGCATCGGTCGCGGCCTCGGCGACGAGCCGCTCGCCGCCCCCATCGTCACGCGCTTCCACCAGCTTCACCAGCGCGCTCGTGATCGGGTTCCCGTCGGGATCGACGACCGATCCGAACACCTCGACGTGCGCCTTTGCATCGCTCGATTCATCGAGCACCACGCTACGATCCGCTCGCGGCATCGCCTCGGGCAGCGATGTGGCGGCGCGAGCGGTCTCACGAATCGGATTCGACGGGGGTGCCGCGCGCTCGGACATCACGGTCCACGTCACGACACTCGCTGCGACCACCGCGCATGCGAGCGCTGCCTTCGCCTTGGTTCCCATGAGGAGAGCTCCTGTTCCAGCGGCCATTGCCTTGCCGGGAACTGCTGCCGCGGCCGGCGCCAACAATACGCACCACGCCGCACGGTTGCCGTCGTGCTCGCGATCCAGCATCGTCCGCAACTGCGCAAGCCCGCGCTTCAATCGGCTACGCACGGTGGCTGCAGGAACGTCGAGCCGCCGCGCGATGTCACGCGGCGACAGATCGCGGTAGAAGCGAAGGAGAATCGTCGAGCGATACGGCTCGTCGAGACGCGCGATGGCCCCTACGAGACCGTGCCAACGCTCGGCCTGCGCCGCGAGCTCGGCGGGATCGGGAACGTCCGCCAACGCTTGTGCGGCGCGCTCGTGAGCCGTGCGCCGTGCATCACTTCGGTAGCGATGATGGGCCGTCCGCTGCACCACACGCCGCAACCAAGCACGCAGATTCGTTGCGTTCGGACGCTTCTCGAGCGCCACGAGCCAGGTCTGTTGCACGACCTCGTCGCGACTCTCGGGATCCCGCACCAACTGGCCGGCCAACCGCCGAACCCAGCTCCAGTGCTCCAGCAGCGCCTCGTCCGAGGCGGATTCGGAAAGCGATTCATCCATCGCCTTCCATTATCCCGCCCGACCCGCGCGCGTTGCAGGGTTTTGCGGGAAACAGCCGCCTGTCATCATCCCGTCCTCCTCGTTCGATCACGGATGCACGCCCGGATCGCCGCGCGAACACGAGGCCGGCGGCAGAGCGTCCGTTTCCATGAATCACGCAAAGAGTGAGCGGAGCACGCAGCCGATCGTGAAAAAGGAACGAATCTTCAGGCGGCCCGAGGATAGTGGCCCCGACCCGAGAGACGACGGGGACGGGGATGCGGACCTCTTCGTCGCCGAGAGCCTCTCGGGCGGAGCCGGCGGAAGAGTCTCGCTCTACCGGAATCCCGGGGACGGCGCTTTCGAGCATGTGGGTGAGTCGCTATTCGCACACCCCATCAACAGCGTCGCGACGGATGACCTCGACCGCGACGGCGTTCTCGACCTCCTCGCGGGCAGTTGGTCCTCGGGTCACGTTTACCTCCTCCGCGGCAACGGTCAAGGGACGTTCGTTCCGAGACGAACACTCGTAGCGCCCGTGCCGCTCGCGCCCGATCCGATCCGCACGGCGGACTTCAACGAAGACACGTGGGCGGACGTCATCATCGCCTCGGGCGAGGTCTTCGTGTACCTCAGCGACGGAGCGGGCGGCTTTGCCGAACCTCCCCTGCAGATCCCCTCACAGTTCGGTTCGAACGAAGCCGCGCCCGCCGACCTCGACGGCGACGGCCATGTCGACCTCGTCGTTCGGCAGTTCCCCGGTCTCGCTCTCTTCTTCGGGGATGGAACGGGGAACTTCACTCCCGGCATGACGTTCGAGGCGGGGTCCGCCTCATTCCGGCTCGCGGATTTCGACCGGGACGGATCCCCCGACATCCTCGCGATCGACCACGAGGAACGCGCAAAATTGCTCATGAACGTCGGGAACGGTGCGTTCGACATCGGTCCAATCCAAGACTCGATGGGCGTCGGCGACTTCGCGCTGGCCGACCTCAATGCGGATGACCGAATCGACATCGCCGCGGCGCTTCAGGAGGAGGGAGTGGTCATCCTCGGAGATCCAGACGGCGGAATCGGACTTCCGACTCCGGTCCCCGTGGAAGCCGCGACCTTGGAGTTTCGCCACGCCGATTTCGACGGAGACTCCCACCTCGACCTGTTCGTGACCGACGTGTGTGCCCGGCGCGTGCAGGTTGCCCTCGGCGACGGCGCCGGAAACTTCGGTCCGCTGCCGCCGATCGATTCGGGTGCGCCGTTCCCGTCGTCCGTCGCGATCGGGGACCTCGACGAAGACGGCGACATCGACGCAGTCGTCGCCAATTCGGGGCTCGACTGCGCCCCGATCATCCGTGCGGGCAACATCGCCGTCTTCCTCAACGACGGATCCGGGAGCCTGTCCCGGACGAACTTCACGGCCGGCTATCGCCCCGTCGCGGTGGTCGTAGGCGACTTTACCGAGAACGGTCATCTCGACATCGTCGCGGTGAGCGCCGAAGGCGAGTCGAACCCGCGGAGCGTGTGGATCTTCCCCGGTCGCGGGGACGGGAGCTTCGAGGCGGGAATCGCGTTCCCGCTCGCGCGTGACCCCGCTCACGTCGTGGCGGCCGACTGGAACAACGACGGACACCTCGACCTGGCCATCGCACACGAAGGCGGCGTCTCGATTCGGCTAGGCGACGGCGCCGGAAGCTTCGTCGAATCGCAAGTCGTCTCGGCGAACCCCTCGAAACTGCTCGCAACCGCCGACTTCAACGAAGACGACTCCCTCGACCTGCTCCAATCGCTCGGCAGCGGATTCCGGACAGCCCACGGCAACGGTGATGGCACGTTCACGCTGCAGCCCTTCGTAGCGACGGCTGACATCGCCGGTCTCGCGACCGCCGCCGACAC
>JAUIME010000027.1 GCA_030433195.1 bacterium | reverse complement strand
TGCTTCGCCCGATTCACTTCGTGGTACGACGCCGGACCTCGACGAGCAGAGCGGCCACCTTGTCGCTGAGACTTCCCGAAATGTCGGCTTCGGCTACCTCGTCACGCGTCACGTCTTCGTGCCGCTCGAGCGCGAGCACCGTCAGTGCACCGATGAGAAGTGGCTCATCGTCGTCGAAGAGCATGGCCACAAGCGCCGGCACGACTCTCTTCGAAGCAGATCCGAGGCGTCCGAGAGCCTCGACGGCTGCCGCGCGGACGAGGGGGGATTCGTCGTCGAGCGCTGTGAGGAGCGCCGGGATCGCTTCCTCACGAACATCTCCCTGCGTCCGTCCGAGCGCCCACGCAGCCCGCACGCGAACGACGACGGGGGCCTCGTAACTCGAGGTGATCATGAATGGTTGGGTCGGATACGATGCGAGCGTGACGGGTCGCCCTTCCGACTCATCGACCGAAGGCGGTACGGCGAGTGCGACGTTCCCGTAATCCGGATCGGCGCGGTCGCTCTCGCCGAGAATGGCGCTCAGGATCTCCACGACCTCCGAAGACGATGGGCCCAACGCGCCGAGATCGAGGACAGCCTCTGCGCGCAACAAGCTCGGGCGGATTCGATCAGCGGCAACCCAGCTCGCGAAGTTCGCGCGCTCTTCGGCGTTGCCTCGGATCCTTGCAAGCCAAGCCTCGCGCGCGTCGCTCGATTCGGCTCGATTCAGGGAGTCGACGATACGCGGAATCGCGGAGACGGCCGAGAGCTTCTCGAAGCAGCCGATCGCGATCCACTGCGCCTCGGAGTTCGGTTTCTCCATTACGGCGTGCATCGCGCTCAGGACCGGCTCATCGGCCACTCCTCGCTCGGCGAGCTTCGAAAGGGCCTCGCTCCAAATCCGCGGAGAGTTCGATCCCGCGGCCTCACACATCACCCCGACCAATCCCGGGGACATCGAGTCGACGTCGATCTCTCGGAGAACCCAGCTGAACTGCGTGAAGCGGTCTCTTTCGGCGTCCGCCACTCCTTGGCGGAGCCGAGCCACGATCTCGTCGTCGATCTTTCCGAGAGCCAGGTGAGCCCGAAGAGCATCCAACCGGACTCGATCCCGAGCCCGCTTCTCACTTGACGAGTTACCGGAATCCGCCGGCTCGAAGTCGAGCTGATTCCGCAGCGGCGCATCGAGTCTCTCGGAGGCTTTCAGTGACTCGCACGCGCGGAGCGCAGCGCTCACGATTGCGGCATCACCCGAATCGAGAGACCGCAGGACGGCTTGCTCCGTCTCGACGTGACCAGGCGCGATCGCGATCATGGCCCGCAATGCCTCGGCGCTGCCGGGTCCACGCCTCTCGATCACGGCCGCGAGATCGCCGATCGCGGACTCGGCCTCGGCGCCCAGCTTCGCGAGAGCAAGCGCCGCGACGGCCTCGAGTCGAGACTTCGCCAGGGCTTCGCGCAGCGGTGCGATCGTACGGATCCCCTGTCCTGCGATTGCCTCCGCGATGCTGCTGTCCGCGCCGTAGAGCGTCGGATGCACGGCACCGAGCATCCGCTCCACATCGAGCTCGACTCGATCGCCGAGACGCTCGAGCAGTTTTCCGGCGGCACGCTTCGCCGTACCTCTGGTTTCGAGGAACGGGACCAATCGTGAAGCGAAGACTTGTAGGTCGATGGCCGACGCGAGGAGATCGACGGCACGCTTCTCCTCTTCGATCGAACCGAGGATTCCCGTGAGGAGAACCAGCGCGAGCTCGGTCAACTTCGCATCGGAGCTCGGAATTCGTGCCACGAGTTCCGGAATCGCCGAGCTGGAGTGTTCCTCGAATGCCGTCATCGTGAGTGCCGTCTTTCGGACGATCTCGATGTCGTCACTCGCGAGGTCTCGTCGCATCGACGCGACGAGTCGCTCGACCTCGATCCCGGACTTCCACGCGGGGGCGTAGGCCCACGCACGAACCGCTGCGTCCTCGGAGTCGATCGCTGCGAGCACTCGCTCGTCTCCGGAGTGCGGACCGAGTCCCGTTTTGGCGAGCACTTCCACAGCGGCCCGCCTTACCCGCAGGTGCTCGCTCGCGAGGTGGTCGAGCAGTGAAGGGACCGCGCCGAAAGCAGCATCGGGCGTCTCGACGAGCTTCGAAAGGCGATGCGCGACGATCGCGGGGTCGTCCGCTTCGAGGATCCCCTCGATCTCGAAGTCTGGATCGATCTCGGCCAATTGCAGTGCGACCGTACGGCGTACGAGCTCGCTCTCGCTCTCGAGCGCCTTTCTCAACTCGCGCACCCCGCCCTTATCGTCCGCTCGAACGCCGGAAAGTGCTCGGCCTGCGGCTTCGCGCACACTCGCGTCGGGGTCGTTCTCGAGCAAGTACAAGACCGCCCGCACCGTGCCCGAATCACCCGCATGGATTCTCGCGAGCGCGCCAAGCGCCTCGATGCGCACGTTGGGTACGCGGTCATTGCGAGCCGCGACGCGGAGCTTCGGCACCGCGGATGCCGCCTCCTCTCCCATCCTCCCCAAGAGGCGAGCCGCTTCGGCACGGGTCGTGTCATCACGACGATCTCCGAGCTGCTTTACGAGCTCGGCGACGAGGTTCGGCTGCGCCCTCACCACGTCCGGTTCAAACAGAAAAATGAGGAGGATCAGAGCCGAGACCCATTTCGCGCGACCGACAGATCGCGCGTGCGCGTTTCCAGAATCCATGGAACTCCCTTACTCACCCGACGACCGTGAAGCTGTTCGTAGGCACCCCCGCATCCTAACGCCCGCGGGACATGAGGTACAACCGTTCGCAGTGCCACGTTTCGATGCTTCGCGCGGTGAACGCTTCGTGGCTGAGAAGTCACCTTGCGAGTCGGTAAGCGGTCGGCATCGGCCTGCTCCGCGGAGATCGCGTCGAGTGATCTTCGCGGACCAACCTCCAGCCATTACGTCTGTTATGGCAATGCCTTAGCGAACCACAATAAAAGGATTGACATATTTTCGGCGTGAACATTAAACTCTGTTGGTTTTCAATCCTTCCATGGCGGTTGGTGCAAGCTGGCTCGGTCGTCGGACACGACGCGTGCGTTCGCGCTCGCGGCTCCGCACGACTCCCGGCTCATCGCGCGACGCAAGACGCTAGGTCCGTCTCGCGCACGGAGCCCGGGTTCGAGGGGATCGAGGAATCGAGGTGATGGGCTCGAGGAGATCGGCCCGGGAGAACCGAACAGGTTCTCGCGCCCGCTCCGACCGGCTCTTTCGCTCGATGATCCCCTTCTCGCCGGTTCGCCTCTCATCGCCCTGGATCTGCCGTTCGCGGATACGAGATCTCGCGAGCACGAGACACCGTTTCTGAGAGATGCAGGGGCACTTCGGATGAGTGAAGTCTATACGTCGGGGGAAGTTGCCAACCTCGCCGGGATCCCCAAGAACACCCTGCTCGAGTGGGAGCGCGACGGCAAGATCGGGCCCGTCCATCGCGACGACGCCAATCGGCGCCTCTACTCGGCCGATCAGTTGCACGACGTCGTGATGATGGCCGGCAAGGTCATGTTCAAGCGCGTCTCGGTCGTGAACCAGAAGGGAGGCGTCGGCAAGACCACGACGACCTTCAACCTGGGGGCCGTTCTCGCGCGGCGCGGGCAGCGCGTGCTCGTCGTCGACCTCGACGCGCAGGCCAACCTCACGATCTCGTTCGGGCTCAACCCCGACGACGTGCCGCTCACGACGCACGACCTGCTCACCGACGACTCCGTCGAGGTCGAGAAGGTCATCACCAAGACCGACTTCGGCAACCTCGATCTGCTGCCGGCCGACATCCGCCTCGCGAGCGCGGACGTCAAGCTGCGCGAGATGATCATGCGCGAGAAGATCCTCGACTCGAAGCTCGAGTCGATCAAGGAGCGCTACAACTTCATCCTGTTCGACTGCCCGCCGAACCTCTCGACGATCACGATCAACGCCCTGGTCGCTTCGACCGACGCCATCGTGCCGATCGAAGCCCAGTTCTACTCGATGAAGGCCATCGACGACCTCACGAGCACGTTCAATCTCATCAAGAAGAAGATGAACCACAGCATCAAGACGTGGATCCTGCCGACCAAGATCGACCGGCGCATCAAGGTCCACAACGGGATGCTGACGATGCTCCAGAACGGCTTCAGCGGCCGTATCCTCCCTTCGATCCGGACTTGCGCCAAAATCGGTAGCGCGCCGATGGTGAAGAAGCCGGTCATCGCGAGCTTCGGCTCGAGCCGCGGAGCGCGGGACTACGAAGCGCTGGCCAACGAGGTGTTGGACGAATGACCGACCGATTCGAGGAAACCTTCGAGGCGCTCCTCGGGAGCGTCAAGGACAAGATCAAGGAAGTCGAGCGGCCCGAAGCCGAATCGGACGTCGAGTCCGACGCGTCGATCCCGAACGAGTTCGACATTCCGACCGGTCTGGACGAGGACGACGATCCGCTCACGGATCATCCGGCCGAGCCGCACCACGTCACGACGGGAGTCGCCGACGGCGATACCGAGGACGATGCGACGGATCCCAACGCACCCGGATCGGTGGCCGACGTGGTCGTGTCCGAGGCCGACGTCGAGCGTTACGTGAAGCTCGCCAAGGGTTCGTACTTGGTCCCGAACTACGTCTCCGACTACCTCATGAAGAACCTCTCGCTCGGCGAGCAGTCGGTGTTCCACCGGCTCTACCGCCTGTCGCGGGGGTTCCATCGCAAGACCGAGCCGATCACGGTGCGCAACCTCGCCGAGAGCTGCGGCCTCAACCCGAAGCTCACCGCGAACATCATCAAGGCGCTCGCGTCGAAGCGGCTGCTCAAGATCATCTACTCGAACCCCTTCACGAAGAAGGTGAAGTTCAAGCTCGTGTTGCCGCGCGAAGTCGAGCAGAAGATGGTCATCTGCGGCGTCTGCCACAATCTCATCATGGAAGACGAGACGTGGCAGTACTACCCGATCACGAAGCCCGAGAACGGGCGTTCGCAAGCCATCACCGCGCACGAGTCGTGCGTCGAAGGATCGCCCATCCTCGAGGGACGCGCCCCGAGCGAGGAGTAACCCGCGACGGGCCCGATCACGTGACGCGAGCCGGAATCACCAGCTCGCGGTCACCGTCTGAGCCTCTCCGAGCGTCACGGTCTGGGCCGGGTAAGAGTTGAGGTCGACCTCGCTGCGCATCTGTCCCTTCACGCGCTCGATCGCGACGCGGTACGTTCCCGCGGGGATCTTGTCGATCGAGTAGTAGCCGTCGTCGCCGGTCTTCGTCCGGTTGCGATAGCCGCCGCCGACCTTGTCGATGAGAATCTGCGCGAACGGAACAGGCGCGCTGCCGAGCGTCACGTACCCCTCGATCGCGCCGCCTCGCTGGATCTCGATGGATCCCAAATCGGTCGACCCGCCCTCCGGGATTTCGAAGATCGCGCTCTTGCTGTTCATGAAGCGGTCGTGCGAAACGTCGACGCGGTGCTTGCCCGGACCGATCCCTTTGACCAGGAATCGACCGTCCGAGCCGGAGCGCGCCGATCGAACGTAGTTCGGATTGATCTGCTGCAAGATGAACGGCGGCCGCGTGTCGTCCGGCCTCACTTCGACGAGCACTCCCGCGACCGGTGCGCCGTCGACCGCCGCGATCACCTGACCCGAGACCTCGCCGCCGTGACCCAACCGGATGACGAGCCCCTGGATCCACTCGCCTTTCGCGAGCGGAATCGGCTCGGTACTCGCGTACGAATAGTCCTCGGCGTGCGCCTCGAAGATGTAGCTCTCCGGATTGAGGTCGTAGATCTCGAAGTTTCCCGTACCATCGTCGAACGTGACCGAACGGCCGATCCCCTGGATGCTGTCGTCTTCGACCGGACCGAAGCGCAGCGTGAACGACGGAACCGGCTCCCCCGACACGAGATCGAGCACCTGCCCTTGGACGCCTCCGTTGCGCGTGAGGAAGACCTCGATCGGTCCCATCTCGCCCGTGACGATGCTGCGGTGCGACGGGACGTAGCCCTTCATGCGCGCCTGCACGTAGAACGAGTACTTGGAGAGTCCGCCGAGCTCGAAGAATCCGGTCGAATCGGTGACCGCATTGGCTCGGGAAGGATCGTTCGGACGTGTCGCAGTCGCGGTGACCTGAGCCCCCTCGACCGGCACGTTCGTCTCGAGATCGTAGACGTGCCCCGTGATCGTCAGCCCTCGCGTGAGGTCGAAGTTCTCTTCGCGGTCTTCGCCGCCCTCATCGATCGTGACGTCGTAGACCACGGCGGGCGCGTAGCCCTCGGCCGCCGCGTAGAGATGACGCACTCCCGGCGGGACGTTCCGCAGTTCGTAGTAGCCGGATCCGTCGGTCGTCGCCCGTTCGCCTCGCAGCTTCGCGAGGCCGCCCCCCAAACCGAGACCGAGCTGTTTCTGCACCGACGCGACGACCGTCGCCCCCGCGACGGGACCGCCGGCGGAGTCGGTGACGGTTCCGAAGATCCGGCCTCCGCGATGGAGGATCATGTCGCGGATGGGTCGCGTCTCGCTCACTTCGACGGCGAGCCCGATCATCTTCGCCTCGGCGTACCCGCCCTTCACGGCTCGGAGGATGTATCCCTGCCCCGCCGGAACGCGGAGCGCGAACGTGCCGTCGTCCTTCGTGAACTCGACGACGTCGAGCACTTCGGGCTCTTCGCCTTGTGCCCGCGCGTCCGAATCGAGCCTCGAGACGTGGATCTCGGCGCCCGCGATCGGATCCTTGTCCGACGTCACGACGCGCCCGACGAAGAACCCGACGGCCTCGGACGCCGGCTCCTTGCGCGGCTCGCGCTCGACGGGGCGGGTCGGCTTGTCGGGAATCCGACGCGGCTCGCTCGGCGTCGTTTCGACGACATCGGTCCGCGTGGACCGATCGCGCTCGTCGCGCTCGTCGCGCTCTCGCCGCTCGACCGGCTCCGGCCCCGAGAAGATCCCCAGTCCGAAGATCACGAACAGGAGTACCCCGATCCCGATCGCCACTCCGACCACCGGCATGATCCAGCGTTCACCCGACATGAGAGCGCACCCTTCCGTTCTTGCCGTGCCGCGCCCCGCGGTGCCGCCTCGGCGACCGCGGCGCTCGGCGCCGTTTCCTCGATTCTCCGTGCCCGCAGGCCGCCCGGGGCGATCCCGCGCTCGTGGGCCGCGTCAGCGACTCGCGGCTTCCGACTCGACGGGGGCGTCGAGACGTCGACGCAGCTCCGCCGCGAGCCCCGACAGCGCGACGGTCTCTTGGCTCCCGTGGCGCAGATCCTTCACGGCCACCTTCCCCTGCTCGCGCTCGTCGGGCCCCGCTACGAGCACGAGCGGTATGCCTTTACGATCCGCGAAACGGAGCTGTTTGCCGAGCTTGACGGGCTCGGGGGCCATCTCGACCCGCAACCCCTCGGCCCGCAATTCCGAAGAAAGCCGCATCGCCTCGGCGATCGAGTCCCCGTCGAACAGCGTCACATAGACCTCGGTCGGCGTCGACACGCTGTCGACGAGCTCGAGCTCTTGGAGCCCCGCGAGCAGGCGATCGACTCCGACGCTGATCCCGACCGCCGGAATCGATTGGCCGCGGAACAGCCCGACGAGCTCGTCGTACCGCCCGCCCCCCAACACCGAGCCGAAGCCGGGAAGATCCGTCAGGACGCCTTCCGCGATCGTGCCCGTGTAGTAGTCCATGCCGCGCGCGAGCGACAGATCGAGCGAGACGCGCGACGCGATGCCCGCAGGTTCGAAGTATCCCGTCACCTCGCGAAGCTCGGCGACGCCGGCGCGCCCCACCTCGATGTCGCCGAAGTACGCGTCGAGCTCGTTCAGCGTGTCGGCGGCAGAATCACCACCGAGCCCCGTGAACGCGAACACGTCGTCGACGGCCGACGATTCGAGACCGTTCTCGTCGCGCAGGATCTTGCGGATCCCGTCTTCGTCGATCTTGTCCATCTTGTCGATGGTGCGGATCACGCCCATCCCGGCCGGGCCCTCGCCAACGCCGATCTTCACGAGGAGCCCCGAGAGCACCTTGCGGTTGCTCAAGCGCACGCGGAACCCCTCGATCCCGAGCCGCTCGAAGCAACGGCACGCGACCTGAAGGACTTCGACGTCGGCCAGCAGGCTCTTCGTCCCGGCGATGTCCGCGTCGCACTGGACGAACTCGCGGAACCGACCGCGGGCCGGCTTCTCGGCGCGCCAAACGGGGCCGATCTGATAGCGCTTGAACGGCGTGTCGAGGTTTCCGTATTGACCGAGCACGCGAGCGAGCGGCACCGTCAGATCGTAGCGCAGTGCGACCCCGCGCCCCCCGTGATCCTCGAAGCGGTACAGCAGCTTGTCGCCCTCTTCGCCGCACTTGCCGGACAGGATGTCGGCGTACTCGAGAGCGGGCGTCTGCAGCGGCGCGAATCCGAAGCTCTCGAACACCGCGACGATCCGCGAGAGCATGCGCTCCTTGGGCAGCTGCACCTCGGGCAGGTAGTCTCGGAACCCCTTGAGCAACCTGGGCTGTACGTCGGGCATGGCGGTGATGTCCTCGAGAGCGTGGGCGTAGAAACCGACAGTATAGCAGCGCCCCCGAGGGCGTGCGGCGAGGCGCCTAGGGCGTGCGGCGAAGCGCCGACGGCCTGCGGACGATGCGCCGATGTCGCGCGGATCGCGACCGTTCGACTCGCGACCCGCCGCCGTTTCGACCCGCCGACGCGCGAAAACCTACAATGGGCCGCCCTCGACAGGAAAGCGACGTGCGACGACTCAACGAAACACTCGACCGATTCCGCTTCGCGCTGCTCGCCGTGCTCGTGGCCGCGTTCTTCGCCCAAGCCGTCGATTCGGCGCGTCGCGCCTCGATCACGTGGGACGAGTACGCGTTCATCCCCGCGGGATACTCCTACGTCGCCACCGGCGACCTGCGCCTCAATCGCGAGCAGCCGCCGCTGATGAAGTACCTCTACGGCCTGCCCGGGATCGCACTGCAGCCGAACGTCCCCACCGATCACGAATCATGGACGGCCGTCGACCGCGGCGCGCGCAACACGCAATGGGCGTTCGGAAAGCACTTCCTCACGGAAGCGAACGACAACGGCAAGGCGCTCGTCTTCTGGGCGCGCTTCATGACGGCCCTCCTGGCGAGCGCGCTGTGCGTCGCCGTGTACGCCTTCGCGCGCGCGCTGTACGGGACGGCCGCGGGGTTGCTCGCGGCGCTGTTGGCCGCGACGAGCCCGAACCTTCTCGCGCACGGCGGACTCGCGACGACCGACCTCGGCGTGGCGGCGTTCACGCTCTTTGCGACGTTCGCGTTCTGGCGCGCGGTCCACGACCCGCGTCCCGCGCGATTCGCGCTCGCCGGATGCGCCTTCGCGGGCGCGCTGCTCACGAAGTTCTCGGGCGTCTTCCTCGCGCCGGTCTTCGTTGGCTACGCGGTGTTGCATCCCGTCCTCGAAGGCGGATCGAAGCCGCTCGGCGAGCGCTTCCGCGCGTCGCGCCCCCTCTTCGTCGGGACGGCGATCACCTTCGCCGTGGGCTTCGCGATCGTCACGCTGGCCTACCTCGCGCCCGGGCGCATCGACCTCTACTTCCGCTCGATGTTCGAAGTCGGCTTCAACGTCAACGAAGGCGCCCGGAACTACCTGCTCGGCACGTACCGCGAGGAGCGTTTTCCGCACTACTTCCTCGTCGCCTTTCTCGTGAAGACGCCGCTGTGGACGCTGCTGCTGCTCGTCGCGCGCGTCGCTCTCGATCCGAAGCATCGCACCGGCACGCTGCGCGACCTGTACCTCCTGCTCGCGCCCGTCGCGGTGTTCTTCGTCGTGATCTCGTGGAAGGCGCCCAACATCGGATTGCGCTACATCCTGCCCGTGTATCCGCTGCTGTTCGTGTACGCATCGGGCATCGTCGCGACCCGCGCCTTCGAACTGCGCAAGAGCGTGCGCGTCGCGGTGGGCATGCTCGCGGCGTATGCCGTCGTCGGGGCGCTGCGATTTCCGGCGCATCCGCTCGCCTACTTCAACGACGCGGTCGGCGGCCCGCGGCGCGGGATCCGCTACCTCGAGCACTCGAACCTCGACTGGGGGCAAGACTTCATCCGGTTGGCGAACTACCTCGACGAGAACGACGTCGGACGCGTACGCCTCGCCTACCCGGCCCACTTCTCTCACGAGTTGTACGGCATCGACGCCGAGCGCGTCTCCGTGAACGCGTTCTTGCAGCGACAGCCCGGCACCTACGTGATCGGAATCAAGGAAGCGAACCGTACGCGACGGACCGACGAGTCCGGCCGCGAGGTGTCGCTGCTCGAGACCTTCGAGCCCGTCGCGCGCATCGGCTCGGCGTTTCTCGTGTACGAGGTTCCCGAGCGAGGGGCAGGTCGCCGATGAACGCCGACGACGCATCGCAAGCCACGGTTCCCGCATCGCCGGCGAAGCCGAGCCGCCGCAAGCGCATCGTCTCGATCGTGCTCTCGGTCGGGGTCAGCGCGGCGCTCGTGATCTGGATCGTACGTTCGATCGACGATCCGGAAGCCATCCTCGCGGCCGTTCGCAACGCGTCGCTGCCGCTGCTGATCGCGATCTTGCCGGTTTCGTTTTTCAGCCATTGGCTCCGCGCGACGCGATGGCGGCGTTTCCTCGGCGACTGCGTCCGTCGCCCCGACGATCCCGTCGATGCACCGGGCGAGCACGTCGCTCGGCGCGATGCCTTCGCGTCGATCATGCTCGGCTATGCGGTGAATCTCGTGATCCCGCGCGGTGGCGAGGTCGCGCGCATCGTCGACATGAATCGTCGCTCGGGCGCTCCGGCCGCGCGCCTCATCGCGACGCTCTTCGCGGAACGCATCCTCGACCTCATCCTGCTGCTCGCGTTCCTCGGCATCTCGCTGTGGCTCGACGGCGACCGCATCCGTGAGGCCTTTCCCGCCATCGCGAAGGCGACCCCGGTCCCGATCGCCATCGCGATCGTCGGCATCCTCGGCGTCGCCGCGATCGCCTTCGCCGGAGACCTGGTCGTCGGCGTCACGAAACGCGTCACGAGCGCGATTCACCCGACGTTCGGGCGCATCGCGACGGGCCTCGCCACCGAAGCGAAGAACGGCTTCGCGTTCGTCCGCGATCCGATTCAAGGCACGCTCGCCCTGGCGGAGACGATCCTCATCTGGATCTGCTACTGGTACGGCATGATCCTCGGACTGCAGGCCTTCGGGATCCTCGACGAGATCGGCCTCGCGGCCGGCACCGTCGTCTTCGCGATGACGAGCACGAGCGTCCTCGTCCCCAGCCAGGGGTCGATCGGCGTGTACCACAAGTTCGGCGAAGAATCGATGACGCTGCTGTACGACGTGGCGCCGGCGGCGGCGCTCGCATGCGTGACGGTCGTGCATGCGCTGCTCTTCCTCGTCGTCGGTGGGCTCGGCGGCGCGGCCGCGTGGCTCACGCTGTCGGCCCGTCGCCGGCCGTCGTAGATCGTCCTTCATGCGGATGCGTGTCTCGGACGACGATGGTATGAGGTAGGGGCACGAGACCGTACCCGACCGCGCTTCACGCAATCCGGATGACCGAATCATGACCGATCGCAACACCGTATTCCGCAAGCTCGTCGTAGCGCTCGTCCTCGCGGCGTCGATCGCGGCGATCTCCTGGACGCACGAACGCGCGGTATCGAGCGCACTCGAGTCGCGGCTCGAGGTCGACCGAGACGGCGCCGGGATCCTCGCCGACGCCCGCACGATCGTCGTCACGTCGTCGTGTCGCGACGAAGCGACTCGCGCCCGCATGCAACGCGCCTGGTCGACGATGCTCTCGAGCATGAGCGGCCGCGAAGTCGACGTCTTGACCGCCGACGAAGTCGACGAGCGAGACCTGCGCGACGGGCCCGTGATCCTCGTCGGAAGCCCCGCGACGAATCCGTTCGTCGCCTACGCGATCGATCGACTGCCCGTCTTCGTGGGCGAGCGCACGCTGCGCTTGATCGACGGATCGACCCGGCTCGGCATCCCGCAATCGAGCTTCTACGGCGCTCCCGACTACACGAGCATCGCGGTACGGATCGCGAATCCGTATGCGCCCGAGCACGAGGCCATCGTGTTCACGGCGCCACGCGACGGCACCCTGATCGACCACCGCTTCGGGCTCGACTTCGACGGGGACTATCTCGTGCGTGTGCGCGACATCGTCATGCGCGAGGGCCGCTTCGAAGGGGCCGAGCGCCCGTACACCCCCGACGAGACCACCGATTTCAATCGCTTCGACGACGATCGAGGGCGATACGAGAGCTCGCTGATCCTCCGCAAGATCAGGCGCAAGGCCCCGCGGAACGCCAACACCGAAGATGCGATCTACCAGATCCGCGTGCCGAGCGACTTCCCCGGATCGACCGCGCTCCTCGAGGCGTTCGAGCAGCGCGCCGAGGTTCTGCGTTTCGCGACGGCCGAAGCCGCACCGGGCAAGATGGAGCCGAGGCTCAAGGTCTACGTCTACCCGGATCTCGAGACCAAGGCAGCGGAGACGGGTGACTTCACCTATGCCCACGGGAGCTCGAGCGGCGAGCAGGTCCACACGCTCTACGACGAACGCTTCCGCGCGCTCGACATCGCGCCCGAGATGACGATCGCGCGCGACGACCTGTTCCCGGGGATCGAAACCCGCGCCGTCCGCGAGGGCTGGCCCGTCGCGATGGCCGACTACTGGCGCGGCCGCAAGCTCGCTCATTGGGCCACGTGGCTCCTCGACCGCGACCTCCTGCCGAGCGTCGGAGCGCTGCTCGACAACGACCGCTACGCCCGCATGAGTCCGCTGTTGCGTCTGCCCGCCGCGGCGTCGTTCTGTCAATTCGTGAAGTTCGAGTTCGATCCCGACGACGATGCCGCCGAAGACGGCGACGAAACTCCGAGCGGCATGCAGCGCATCATCGGACTCGGCTTCTACCCGGACGCCGTACCGCGCATCCTCGGCAAGAGCGAGAAGGAAGTCACGGCCCACTGGCGCGGCTGGATTCGAGCGCAGCGCGCCTCGACCACGCCACCGACCGCGGGCCCGCGCACCGATTTCTCGACCGGACGGCGCCCCGCATCGCGCTTGGCCGGAGTGACGATCGCGCACTCGTACCGACTCGAAACGGGCGCCGCATCCCGCGAGTTCGACGACAGCCTCGCCGCGCTCCAGAACGCCACGTCGGCACGCTGGATCTCGATCCGCCCCGCCACCGCGTTCGATCCCGAGACGAATACGATCGACGAGTTCGCGACGCGCCTCGACCGCTTCGCGAACGGGCTGCCCGACGGCGCGATCCTCGAAGCGGCGGCGACGGCGAAGCGACGCGGATTGAAGGTTTTCCTCGCACCCGAGCTGCACCTCGACACGCTCCCCTTCGAAGACGATCGCGGATCGCTCGACGCGTTCTTCGACGAGTATCGCCGCTTCGTCATGCACTACGCCATGCTCGCCGAGATCGCCGAGGTCGACTTGTTCTCGCTCGGCGTGGGGCTCGGACCCGCCATCGCGGCGCGCTCGCGCGACTGGGAGAGCCTCGCGTACGACGTCCGCCGGATCTACTCGGGACCGACCGTGTACTGCGCCGGTGACGAGGAAGAACTGCGAACCATCCGCTTCGGACTCGCGGTGGACGCGCTCGGGCTCGACCTCGAGCTCCCGCCCGTTCCCCGTGGCCAAACCGCGGAGAGCTTTTACACGCGCTACCTCGGCGGAGTCGCGAGTCGAGCCGAGGCGATCACGGAGCGCCAGCGTCGCCCGCTGATCCTCACCGCGGCGGGCCCCGGCAGCGCGTCGGCCATCCTGCTCGACGACCGCGACTTCGCGATCGCGCTGCGTGCGCTCGCGACGGCTTTCGGGGCGCGAGAGTGGTTCGGCGGCGTGTTCGCCGACCGCTGGCACACCGACCGGAGCCGCAACGACGAGTCGACCCTCGGAGTGCCGCCGCTCGGCCCGCTCGCGCGCAGCGCCCTGTCCGACGTGTTCGCGCGCTTCCGATGAGATTCCTCGACCTCGGCGCCGATTCGGCTCCGTTCTACGCTCTCGGAAGCGGTTCAAAGCCCGTATGCGCAAGGGACATGGGGACGTCGCTCGACGCTCGGCTTGCCAGGAGCGGTACCTAAGAGGTATTCCTGGCCGTTACATCATGGAGCCCGAGGACGACACCCTGACCCGACGCAAGACCCAATCCGACAAGGCCGAGCCCCCCTCGGGCGGCCGCACGACCCCCGCACGCCGATCTCCGGCCGAACGCCGTCCTCCCGCCGAGCGCACGAGCGCTCCGGAAGGCACCGCCGAGGACTGGGGATCTCCGAGGATCGTGCACAAGCCGATCCCGATCGAGTCGCTCGATCGCGACGCGGTCTCGATCATCCGACGACTCACGCGCAAGGGACACACCGCGTATCTCGTCGGCGGGTGCGTGCGCGACCTGCTCCTCGGGGTCGAGCCCAAGGACTTCGACATCGCCACCTCGGCGCGCCCGCGGCAGGTCAAGCGCACGTTCCGCAACTGCCGCGTGATCGGCCGACGCTTCCGGCTCGCCCACGTGATCTTCGGCAGCAAGATCATCGAAGTCTCGACGTTCCGTCAGTGCACGGACAGCGAGAAGAGCGACGACCCCGACGATCACCTGATCCGCGACGACAACGTCTTCGGCACGCCCGAGGCCGATGCGCGCCGCCGCGACCTCACGATCAACGGCCTCTTCTACGATCTGCAGCAAGGCACCGTCATCGACTACGTCGGCGGCCTTCGAGACATCGAACGCAAGACACTGCGCATGATCGGCGACCCCGACATCCGCTTCCAGGAAGACCCGATCCGCATCCTGCGCGCCATCAAGTTCGCGGCGCGTCTCGGCGTTCACATCAGCCCCAAGACGATGCACTACATCGAGGCGCATCGCGGCATCATCGCCCGCAGCGCCCCGCCCCGCATCCTCGAGGAGATCCTGCGGATGTCGCGCGGCGTCGCGTCGCGCAAGTCGTTCGACCTGATGCTCGACACGCGCGTCCTCGAGGTCGTGCTGCCGGACGTCTGGGCCGGCATCGAGAAGAATCCGACGCGCTGCGACCTCTACCGTTCCGAATTCGACGTCCTCGACGAAGCGATCCGCGAAGGGCTCGAACCCACGGCGCCGATCGTGTTCGGGGTCTACCTGCTCCCGATCGTCTTCCCGGAAGAGTTCTTCGAGGACGACGCGCTCACGACGCGGCCCGATGGCCTGACGACCGAGTCGAAGATCGAGAGCGTGCTCGCCGACCTGATCCCGCGACTGCGGCTGTCACGGCGCGATGCAGGACGGTTGCGTCAGGTGCTCATGGCACAGCGCCGACTGGCGCCGTCCACTCGCAAGCGCCGCTTCAGCCGGTCGTCGCTCGCGCGGCAGGCTTACTTCCCCGAAGCGCTCGATCTGTTCCGCATCCACGGCCGTGCGTTCGGCAAATGGAGCGAAGAGGCCGAGCGTTGGCAGACGGCCCTCGACGCCCACGCCGCCACCTCCGGCGGCGACGGCGCGAAGGGCGACGGGCGCGGCGGCGACGAGGGGGGCGACAAGCCGAAAGCGCCCCGCCGAAGACGCCGTCGGCGACGACGCTCCAAGCGCTCCACGGGCGGCGACGACGCCTCCTGAGCCGGCGATTCCCGCCCCCGCTCCGATCCTTGTGACCCTCCGCGACCTCGGTTAGAATCGGGGTATCACTCCCGCAACGCCACGATTCCCGGAGTCGAAGGCCGCTCCCCCAGGGAGCGCCATGGAGGTCATCTCGTGAACGATCGATCCCTACACCGTGATGGAGCCCGCCGAGAGCCTCGAACCGCGAGCATCCGCACGCGCCGCGCGTCGACCGCGACTCTCGCCGCGTGCGCCCTCGCGATCGCGATGATCGGCGCCGTGCGCTCCCAGGCCCAGCCGCAGCCGAATTCGACTCCCGGGCCGCGAGCGTTCCGCGCCGCCACACTCGAAGAGAGCCGCGCGCTGCCGACCGCTTCGCCCGAGCACGCCGCCGAGTTTCGCGATCGCCACGCAGGCGCATGGCACGTCTCGGTCGACCCGATCTCGGGCACGCTGCGTGAAATCTACGGCACGGGACTCGAGCTCGAAGGGAGCATGACGACGGCGTTCGACGTGATGGCCGCTGCGCTCGAATTCGTCGAGACCGAGCGTCGGATGCTCGGCCTTGCCGGAAGCGCGGGGCTCGACGCGCTCGCCTTCGACCCGATCGCCCCCAACGGAGAACCCGATCGCGCCGGCGCCCTGTGGTACGCGAACTTCGGACTCGTCCGCGACGGCATCCCCTTCGACGGGCGTTCGCGCGTCGATCTGCGCATCCACGAGAGCGGCGTGCTCGCCGCGATCCTGCTCGGCGACCTGCCGACGAGCCTCGATCCGACGACACCGCAAACGTCGTTCGCGACCGCGCGACAAGCCGCCGTCGAGCGGGCCCTCGCTCTCTCCGAATCCGACGTCACCGTCGTCGAGGAGCCGCGCCTCGAGTACCTCGTAGACGCCTCGGGGCACGCGCATCTGGCGTGGAAGTCGCGTGTCGAAGGCACGGCGCCGAACGGCATGCCGATCCTTCGCGACGTGTGGATCGCGGCGCGCGGCGAAGCGCGGTTCCTCACCGAGCGCGACCACGTGCACACCGTCGACGTCGGGGGTGACGCGATGGGTCGCGGCAACCAGTCCGACCCGACGACCGACCTCGTCGACCTTCCGCTCGAACACCTCGAAGTCAGCGTCCAGGAGACCGGCAACACGGGCCTCACCGACGCGGCCGGAATGTTCACGGTGACGAACGCCGGA
>JAUIME010000716.1 GCA_030433195.1 bacterium | reverse complement strand
ATGCCGAAGGACAAGATCCGGGTCTCCGAGAACGGGCAAGTCCCTCTTCGGTGCGACCGCGAGAGAGAACCTTCCGACAAGCTCCGAATCGGCTTCGTCGGTACCTTGATTTGGCACAAGGGCGCGCATGTCCTCTTGGATGCGGTCGCCAAACTTCCCAGAGACGCGTACGAGCTGAAGCTGTTCGGGAAGCTCGACAACGTTCCCTCGTACACCGAGCTTCTCCGCGCGAAGGGCGAGGGGCTCCCCGTGAAGTTTCTCGGTGAGTTCGACCGAGCCGACGTCGCGTCCGTCTACTCGCAGCTCGACGTGCTCGTGGTGTGTTCCCTCTGGCCGGAGAACTCTCCGCTCGTCATTCACGAGGCCTTCATGGCCGGAGTTCCGGTCGTGGGCTCCAGGATGGGGGGCATTCCGGGGCTCGTCACGCACGAGACGAACGGACTCGTCTACGACGCCTACTCGGCGGACGAGCTCGCCGCGGCACTGGCAACGCTGATCGAAGACCCGAGTCGTCTCCGGCGCTTCCGGGAGAACCTGCCGGTGGTCAAGACCATCGAGGAGAACGCGACGGAGTGGGAAGCGATTTACGAAGACGTCGTATCGCGAGCCGAGCCGGGTTCGGGGCCCGGCGTTCGATGAACGCCGAGGAGCGAACGAACGTGGATTCCGGTACAACCGTTTCGCTGATCATCCTCAACTACAACGGCAGAGAACTGCTGCAGGATTGCTTCGAATCCATCGGGCGGATGACCTTCCCACGGGATCGGCTCGAGGTGATCCTCGCCGACAACGGCTCGACCGATGGTTCCTTGGAGTTCGTCCGGGAGCGCTTCCCGTGGGTGACGATTCACGCGCACGGGGAGAACCTGGGCTTCTCGGCCGGGAACAACCGCTCGGCACGAAAAGCCGACGGACGCTGGGTCGGATTTCTCAACAACGACACGCGTGTCGATCCCGGTTGGCTCGAGCCCCTTGTCGATGCACTCACCGAGAATCCGGACGCGATCTGCGCGGGTGCGCGCGTTCTCGACTTCAGCGGGAAGCGACTCCTGTACCAAGGCGGCGACTTCAACATCTGCGGCTTCGGTTATCTGCCGGGACTGAACGACCCGATCGACGAACATCCGATCGGCGAGACCCGGGAAACGGCGTTCGCGACCGGTTGCGCCATGCTCGCGCGCCGCGAGGAATTCCTCGCCACCGGCGGGTTCGACGAGGAGTACTTCGCGTACTACGAAGACGTCGATCTGGGATGGCGCTGGTGGGTCCTCGGCCATCGCGTGCTCTACGTCCCGGCCTCGGTCGTTTACCACAAGGTCTCGGCGAGCTTTCAGCATTCCGCGATCGACGCCAAACAGCTGCTCTGGAATCGCAACGTGCTCTACACGATGCTGAAGAACTACGAAGAGCCCAATCTGCGCAAGCTCTTCCCGGTCGCGCTTCTCCTGACGCTCGAACGAGCGCTCTACTTCCTCGACGTTTGCGGGGTCGGTGCGACGACCGGAGTCGTGGCCCGTTTCCCGGATCTCGGAGACGGGATTGCAGAGGATCAGCGCCGGGCGGTCGGGATTGCACATCTGCATGCGGTCCGAGACGTGATCTTGAACTTGCCGGTCACGCTCGAGAAGCGAGCCGTCATTCAGCGCAATCGAAAAGCGAGCGACGAAGAGGTCTTCCGGCGGTTGTCGCTTCGAGTCGACGTCGAAGGACAGGTCAACGCGCTTTGCCAAGAGAGCATCGTCTCTCGGCTGCTGCCGTTTCTCTCGCTCGACGACCTCGTGGACGAAGACCGCATCGATCGCGAGTTCTTCCGGAACCTCGAGCGGTTGGAGTCCGACATCTCGCTCTATCGCGCGGCTTCGCAAACGAACGCCGAAGAGCTGCGAGTTCGAGGCGAGACGATCGAACGCTTGGGGAGCGAGATGCTCGAGATGAACCGTGAACTCGAACGCCTCGCCCCGATGGCAATCGAACTCGAGCGCCTCAAGAAGAAGAAGTGGTACCGCGCCATCCTGGCGGTCCAACGCCTCTTCACTCGGGCTCGATAGCGCGTGGGTTCTCGCGATCGTGTCGAGCTCGAATCGTCAGGGCCCGCTCGTCAGGTCATGGCGATTCGACGATGTCGAGCACGATTGCGTTCGTGAGGCTCGCCGGAACCGTCGCGGCCGATGCGGTGTCCTCGATGATTCCCTGTAGGGTCAGGGTGAGGGCGCGCGGCGCGCCGACCGGATCCGAGACGACGACGGAAGGTGCGGGTTGCGACGGGAAATCGGGAGTGCCCAGTCGCGCGTCGCGACCTACGTTGTTCCAGATCAAGACCGGCTTCGGAATCCCCACGGAGATGAACGTCGGAAAGCACGTCGAGCCGAGGCCGTAGGGTTGAGGGTTCTCGGTCCACCCGGCGGGTCCTTCCATCCAGGCGTAGAGGACGAATCGCGCGGGATGCGGGCCCGACGGCGGAGCCTCCATCGTGATGTCGAGCGGCTCACCCACCGACGCCGACACCATGCGCGTCGCGCAGTTTCCAGCCGAACCGTTCACGAGGAGAACGTCGGTCGAGAACGGACTCGCGCCCAGGTTCACGGAACCGAAGCCGCAACGTCGCTCGACGCCCTCGAAGACGTAGGCCGCGCCGGCGTCCGCCCCGCGCTCGTCGTCGGCCGAGCTCGCGACGACCGTCGCGCCCGAGACGGCGACGTCACTGCCGAGCACCGCAAAGTCGTCCGCGTCGCTCGCGACGAGCCGCTGCTCTTGCGACCAGACACCGTCGACGCGACGAAACGTGTACGCCGCACCGCGGAACATTCCCTCGCCATCTTCGAGATAGGCTCCCGTGACGATCCGGTGGCCGTCGATCGCCACGCCGGTACCGAACGAGTCGTGAACGTCTCCCTCGGCTGCGAGCAGCTTCTGCTCCTCGATCCAGGTCGACCCTTCGTTGCGGAAGACGTAGGCCGCGCCGGCACCCGGCGCTCGGTCGTCGTCGCCGGACGCGCCGACGACGATCGTGTCGCCGCTGACGGCGACGAATCGCCCGAAGAAGTCATCGAGTTCGCCA
>JAUIME010000715.1 GCA_030433195.1 bacterium | reverse complement strand
ACGGCCGCGACCTCGCCGCGCGCACCGCGGCCCGGCTCGAAGCCGCGCAGATTTCCGACTGCGTCGCGATCGCGGTCGAAGGCAAGGAAGTTCACGCCACGCGCCCCGTCTACGCGGGCAAGGCGTTCCAGAAGGTGCGCGCGACGAGCGAGCCCTTCGTGCTGACGCCGCGCATGAATCAGTTCGCGCCTCCCGCGGGCGGCGCCGCCGCATCGGTCGAAGCGTTCGACTCGGGTGTCTCCGAGGGCGACGTGCGCGCGCCCGTACTCTCCTTCGAGAAGAAGGAAAGCGATCGACCCGAGCTCACCGAAGCGAGTATCATCGTCTCGGGTGGACGCGGCATGAAGGGCCCCGAGAACTTCCACCTCGTCGAAGAGCTCGCGGCCGCGTTCGGCGCCGCTGTCGGCGCGTCGCGCGCAGTGGTCGATGCCGGATGGCGACCGCACGGCGAACAGGTCGGGCAGACGGGCAAAACGGTCTCGCCGAACCTCTACGTCGCGTGCGGTATCTCGGGAGCGATCCAGCACCTCGCGGGGATGTCTTCGTCGAAGGTCATCGTCGCGATCAACAAGGACAAGGAAGCGCCGATCTTCAAGGTCGCCGATTACGGCATCGTGGGCGATGCGCTCGAAGTCATGCCCGCGCTGACGGAAGCCGTGCGCAAGCACCGCGCCGCGACGTCCTGATCGAAGCTTGCGTCTCGAGGGAGGAAACGATGGCACGCACGATCGCGCTGATCCTCATGGTGCTCGTCGTCGGTCTTGCAGCGACTCCCGCCGTCGCGCGCGAAGTCGACGAAAAGACGTTCGACGAGTATTTCGAACGATTCGATGCCGTCGAGAACGCCGACGGGCACGCCGAACTTTCGGTGTGGTGCCGCGAGAAGGGACTTTCCGCGCAGGCCGAGATGCATCTTCGCGCCGCGCTCCGGCTCGATCCCGATCACGCGCACGCGCGGGAGCTCGCCGGATACGTCGAGTACAAAGGCCCGATCGATCGCTACAGCCGCCAGCGTTGGCTCGACGAGAAAACGCTCGCCGAGGCGCAAGCCGCCGAGATCGAGCGCGAGCGCGCCGAAGAAGCGCGCCTCGAAGAGCGAGCCAACGATCCGTACACGGCCGAAGTCGATCGGATCCTCGAGCGCATCTCCGGCGACCCGTACTTGAAGGACAAGAACCTCGTCCCGAGCGAAGACTACCGACCGTTCCTGCTGCTCGTCGAGCGCGGCACGCCGTTCCACTTCAATCAGATCGGGACCGTGCTCGTGGCGTTCCACGAATACTTCCGAGACGAGTTCGGGACGCTGTTCGACCTTCCGAAGGTGACCGGACCGCTCGTCATCATCGCGTGGCGCGACCGCAAGGGATACGACGACTATTGCGAGCACCTCGAAGGCGTGAAGCCGATGCGCTCGCGCGCCGCGCACTACAGCCCCGTGAGTCACGAGATCGTCGTGCACGGTTGGGACAGCCTGCGCGCGAACCCCTACCGTCCCGTCATCGACTCGGGCATCTTCACACACGAAGCGACGCACCAGCTCATCCACTACTACTCGAGCAAGATCTCGGGGAACCCGAACGCGTCGTCCAACGTGCACTGGTTCCAGGAAGGGATCGCCGAGTACTGCGGAAACCTGCGCATCACGAAGCGAAGCCGCAAGACGGGCGAAGTCCGCTATCTGTTCGGCGAACGCTCCGCGAGCCGCGCGTCGGAACTGCGCGGCGCGCTCGCGGCCGAAGACCCCGTCTACTTCAAGCTCGAAGAGATGCTGTCCATCCGCGACAAGCGTGAGATGCACGCCGCGGCGCGCCGCATGGCGCCCGAAGACTGGCAGTCGCTCACGTCGCTGTTCTACGCGCAAGCCTGGACGTTCGTCTACTTCCTGAAGGAACAGGACGAAGGGAAACGGTTCTGGCAGAAGTTCCTCGCGGTCATGAAGGCCGAGCTCGAAGACGAGAGCAACCCGATCGCGGCGCGCAAGACGCTCGGGATCGAAGACGTCGAAGCCCTCGAGAAGGAGTGGTTGGAATGGTTCCAAGAGTCCTTCTGAGCCTCGCGAAGAGCCTCACCCCGACGATCGTCCCGTCGCTCGTGACATGCGCCCTGCTCGCGCTCGTCGTCGCGGGCTGCGGCGGCGGATCGAGCGACGACTCCGACTCGGGCGCGAAGCCCGGCGCCACGAGCGACGCGGATCGCGCATCGGACACCCCCGCCGCGACCGAGTCGACGCCGACCGAGCCGCCGATCGACCGCATGCAGGCCGAGTACATCGAACGCCGCAACACCTGCACGTCGGTCGAAGACCACTCGATCCTGGCTCGATGGTGCCGATCCCACAACCGCAGCGATCAGGAGAAGCTCCAGTGGCAGCGCGTGCTGCGACTCGATCCGACGCACGTCGCCGCACACGAAGCGCTCGGACACGAGAAGTACACCGTTCCCAACGAGCTCGCGTTCTCGGTCGAATACCGCGGCGAGCTCGCCGACTACGACGGCACGTGGCAATCGCCCGAGAAGATGGCCAACGTACGCGAGCTCGAGTCCGAGATCCGCGCACGGGTCGAGGCGAGTGACGCGCGCGCCGAATCCGACCCGTGGTTCGCCGACGTGCGCCGCGCGATCCAGAACAAGCTATCGGACATCTCGCTCACCGGATCGCAGACTCGCGTCGAGCTCGTCGATCCGTTCCTCGTCATCTGGCAAGGTCCGAAGGACGATGCCGAAGAAGACGCGGCCGGCGGCGCGACGCGCGGCGACACCGAAGCCGCCGACATCGATGCCGAGCTCGCCGCCGTACGCATGGCCCTCGAACGCGTGCTCGCGTCATACGAAGGCCTGTGCGACGACGACGTCGGCGACGACGCCGATCGTCGCGCGCTGCCGGTGATGATCTTCCGCGATCGCGCCTCGCGCGACGTCTACCACAAGAGCCGCTCCGGATCCGAGCCCGACGCCGAAGATCGCGTCGTCTACGAGCCGCGCTCGCGCGACCTCACGGGCTACCGAACGAGCGACGATCCGCCCGTCAGCTTCGAGCGCGACGTCTTCCTCACGGATCTC